>NZ_JBFRFX010000033.1:0-87396 GCF_052115045.1 Cupriavidus sp. 2TAF22 | reverse complement strand
GAACCACCCCTTCCCATCCCGAACAGGACCGTGAAACGACTCCACGCCGATGATAGTGCGGATTACCCGTGTGAAAGTAGGTAATCGCCAGGCTCTCCCTTGAAACCCCTCAGTACGCAAGTACTGGGGGGTTTTGCTTTTGGGGCGGCCGAGCAATGTCTGTAAGCGTGTGACTCGTACCATCTGGCCGTCGGGCGAACGGAATGCCAACATCGTTCGCGATGGACACGCATGACCGACTGTGTCCACGAGAGGAGCGTGGGCACAGTGACTCAGTTGACCGAACCCGTTACAGGGCTGATCGTACTTTGGGTGCGAAATCTGGCGGTTTGGCACCAAAAATTCATACAGATCAATGGATTACAAGAACGCCGCCCGCACAAAGTGCGGGCGGCCACGAAGCCTTACTGCAAGCGCCTCTCCGGCTGGCTACCGCCAGATTCGCACCAAAAGAAGTCCCTTCCATTCGACTCCCCCTTCTAACGTAGGGCTTCAGCGAAGCAACTTTCCTGCCGTTTACCCAAGATCGGATGCCTTGTAATTCTGCAGTCCTTTGTCGGGACCTCGGCGCGCACTTGACTTCGCGCTGGCGTCGGTAGGATGGGACTAAGCGGCTCGGAACGCGATCCGCCCCCATCCGCCAAGAAACGGGAACAGAAATGGCCTCCAAACTTCGAGATAACCAAGGTGCGATTCGACTGAACGAGCTCGCACGAAAGTCGTGGGTCGGCATCTTCCTTATGTTCCTGCTTTGGGTCGTGCTCACAGCAGGAGCGATGACGATGGTCGCCAGGGAATTTGGCTACACAGCGGCCTGCTTCCATGGCATCGCGGTGTGACCGGCATCCGCTGGTGCGACCTCGGCAAGGATTCTTTGAGTAGCCCTCGTCGAAACCTCTCTGTTGGACGATTTCATGAACATCAACAGCACCAACGACAAGCAACATGTCAATCGCTCGCTACCGCCAAGCCTTCGCATGTTGGATGACCGCTACCGACTGACCCAGCACGTACAAATCAGTGCTGTGTTCCTAGATCTCGCTTGGCTAGGGTGCGAGGTCAGAATCCGCACCCTCGACAAATACGAGATTGCTTCCACGTTGCTGAAGGTCGACCCCGCAAACGGTACCTTCATCTTCGACGGTTGCCGCACCGATGCCGAGCGGGATTTGTTACTGGCTTCGGACGAGATTGTTTTCTCCACTACGCTACGTGGTGTAGAAATTGACTTCACCGTCGGACGGCCATATCCAGTCAAGTATCGGGGCGAGCCGGCCTGCGCTGCAGCCTTCCCATCTCAGCTGTACCATTTTGAGCGCCGCTCTCATCCCCGTGCGTCCGCGCTCGTTAACATGGCTTATAACTGCGAGCTGCGCACCTCCGACGAGCGAATTCTGACGCTGGACATCGCCGATTTGTCGCTGTCCGGAGTGGGCCTGCGCTCGAAGGCTGTTAGCGCTGGCCAGTTGTCGGTCGGCACGATTTTGAAGAAGTGCAGCCTCGATTTTGGCGACCTGGGCAAACTGGAGGTCGATCTACAAGTGGTGGGGCAAGGGCTAGTCCAACACGGCCGCCGTGATATGCATCACATTGGCTGCGCCTTTGTTTCACTCGCCCCCGGCCAGCAAACTTTCCTCCAGCGCATGGTCTACCAGATTGAGCTGGCGGGTCGCGAATGACTGGGAAGCCCTGCCAGGTCAATCCGGCAGCCCCTCTGCGCCTGTAGTGGCCCCTGTTGCTGCTTGGTATCGCAACATCGCAATAATGACATCTCGTTCCTGGAGTCAGCGTTAAAGGGGCGGCTGCCAAGCCTGCCCCACAGACGCGCACGAAGGAACGCTCACGCGGCCGCGCGGGCGCGTCAGGAGGAGGGCGTACGCCAGGTGGAGGCGCTCGAGCGGCAGCTGCTGGAGCTACGTACCCAATTCTCGACGGAGCTGGGACGCACCCGCGAGCAGGTGGCCGTGGGGCAGGAACGGGCTGCGGCCACCGAGCGCCGCGCGCTGCGCGAGATCGACCAGGAGCGCACGCTGCGGCAGAAGGCCGAGCAGGCGGCGGACCTGCGCGCCGAGCTGACGGCGGTGCAGGCGAGGGCGCAGGACGCCGCCGTGGCCGGCGCTGAGGAGCTCACAGCAACCACCACCTGGAACAACCCTGAAGTCCAACGCTCCCACCAGACGGCACAGCGCCGGATCCGGCGCCGCCCCAAATCTCTTCACCTAACCCACGTCGATCGAAATCTAGCGCGCAAGCGATTACCTGGCTTCTGGACAAGGCGGCCACATCCCGCCTTGAAGATGGGCACGGCGGCCGCGCCACGACCTCTCCTCACAGCTTTCTCATCACGGCGCGTAGAGGCGAGCCGGGTTTTCCACCAGGACCTGCTGCCTAAGCTCCTGCGTGGGCAGCCAGTTTCGGATGGAGCGCGCGAGCGCTCCCTCCGGCAGCGTCCGGTAGGCGGAGACCTCATGCCGTGACCTGCGCGGATCCCGTGCGGTGTGTGGCCAGTCACTACCCCACAGCACGTGTCGTGGCGCAGTCCGCAGGAACAGCGCGGCCCACGCACTGGCTGCGTCGTCCGGCGGCATGCCAGCCGACGCGAGCCGGTACGGCGCGGAGAATTTGATGTAGACGTTGCCGGAGCGCAGCAGCGTCAGCAAGGCGATCGCGCGCGCGTCGTCATGGGCCAGTGTGGTAGGCACCATGGCGAAATGGTCCAGCACGACCGGAACTGGCAGTTTCGCAAGCTGGCCAGCCATGGCCAGGATGACATCCAGGTCGGCATAGAGTTGCAGGTGCCAGTCGAACATGGCGATGCGGCCGGCCCAGCGTGCGAGCTCCGCCTGCGCGGCGCCGGCGTCGCACAGGCCGCTGCTTTCCAGGTTGAGGCGCAGCCCACGCACGCCGCGTGCACGCATGGCACGCAAGGCCTCGTTGTCCACGTCCTCGTCCAGCACGGCCACGCCGCGGCCCGCGCCCTGCAGGCGGTCGAGGCTGTCGAGCATGCACCGGTTGTCCGTGCCATAGATGCTGGGCTGCACGATCACTACGCGTTGCAGGCCATGCCGCGACAGGTGCGCAAACAGGTCCTCAAGCGATGCCGGTCCTGGTGTGTAGTGCCGCTGGGCGACCATGGGATAGTCGGTGCGCGCGCCGATGACGTGGGTGTGGCAGTCCCAGGCGCCTGCCGGTAGCGCAGGAGTGTCGCGCATGTCGTTATGCTTCCAATAGGCGTCGGGCGAAGGCGCGGCCCGTTTCAGCGGTGCCCAGGCGGCCGCCGACGTCGCGCGTGGCCTCGCCCGACTGGATCGCCGCGATCATCGCTTCGTCGATGGCGCGCGCAGCAGCCAGGAAGGCGGGCAGGTTGCTGCGCTGGCCATGCCAGCCAAGCAGTTGTCCGGCGGACACAATCAGCGAGAAAGGATTGGCAATGTCCTGGCCGGCAATGTCCGGCGCCGATCCGTGTGCCGCCTGGCCCATTGCATGGTCCTTGCCGGCGTTCAGCGAGCCGCCCAGGCCCAGGCTGCCGGACAATTCGGCAGTCAGGTCGGACAGGATGTCACCAAACATGTTGGTCGTGACGATGACGTCGAATCGCTGCGGGGCGCGCACCACGTGTGCCATCATTGCGTCGACAATGAAGTCGTCGACCTGTACTTCCGGGAACTCGCGCGCCACCTGGTGGCAGATGTCGATGAACATGCCATCGCCGATCTTCAGCACATTGGCCTTGTGCACGATGCTGACATGCCTGCGGCGTGTCATGGCCAGCTCGAACGCCGAGCGTGCAATGCGCTCGCAGCATTGGCGCGTAATGCGACGCAACGAGATGACAACATCCGGCGTGATCAGCATCTCGCTGCCGCCAGACTCGATATTGCGGTCGGCATAGAAACCCTCGGTATTTTCGCGCACGACGACGAGGTCGAACTCGCCAGCCCGGTGCTGCAGGCCCGGATAGGTGCGGGATGGCCTCACGTTGGCGTACAGGTCCAGTTCCTTGCGGAAGAATTTCGAGGGATTGATCTCGCCCCTGGCTTCATCCTTGAAGTCATAGGTGGCCATCGGTCCGAGCATCAGGCCATCGGCGGACTTCACTTTCTGCAGCAACGCCGGCGTCACGGTGGCCCCGTGGAGGCGCAGGCTCTCATGGCCGGATACATCCAGGTCGAATTCAAGGTTGAGCCGGAAGCGCGACGATACGGCACGCAGCACCTCGAGCGTGGCAGCCATTGTTTCGGGGCCGATGCCATCACCGGGAAGCACGACGATTTTCATGTTTGGTCCTTGATTGTGCGAGGGGAAAGAGCAAAGCGATATGCGGGCACACGGTCATTCAACGTAAGCACCCGCTGCCTTGACGAGTTGCGCGAACTTCTGGCGTTCGGCGCGCACGAATGCATCGAATCGCGCTGGCGTAACCGGCTCGACGGCGCTGCCGTCTGCCTCGAAGCGCGCACGGATGGCAGGCTCGGCAATGATTCTGTTGATCTCGGCATTGAGCAGCGTGACGATGGCCTCGGGCGTTTCGCGTGGCGCAAAGTAGCCGCCCCAGAGACTGAAATCGAAACCCGGCACGGCCAACTCCGCTACCGTAGGCACTTGGGGCAGCGCTGGCACCCGGCGGGGGGTGGATACGGCCAGCGGCTTGATCTTGCCGCCCTTGAGGTGAGGCATGATGGCGGAGGCGCTGGAAAAGAAGAACTGCACCTGCCCGCCCATCAGGTCGGTGATCGCCTGTCCGGCGCCCTTGTACGGAATGTGGACCATCTCGGTCCGGGTTCCGATGGCCAGGGCGGCCGCTGCCAGGTGGCCCGGCGTGGCCGTGCCGGACGACGCGTAGGACACGCTGCCCGGTTTGCTGCGCGCCATCTGCAGCAACTCGCCCAGGCCGCTGAAAGGCGCGCTGGCGGGTGCGGCCAACACCAGCGGCGCGTTGCCGACCAGCGCGACGGCCCGGAAGTCCTTCAGCGTGTCATAGCCGGGCGCTTTCATGGCGGATCCGTTGATCGCAATCTCACCGGTTTGCCCTAACAGCAGCGTATAGCCGTCGCCCGGGGCCCTGGCCACTAACCGGCTGCCCAGTGCCCCGCTTGCGCCGGGCCGGTTGTCGACAACCACCGGTTGCCCCAGTGCACGGGCGAGCCGTTCACCGATCAACCGGGCAAAGACATCGCCTTGCCCGCCAGGGGCATAGGGCACGATGACGGTGATGGGCTTTGCCGGATAGTCCTTGCTTGCCCACGCGGTGCCGAGCAGCCCGCTGGCCGCGGCGGCAACGCCAGTGCGCAGGAATCGTCTGCGGCCCGTGAATGCCCGCGCGTCTGTGATGGCCGTTTCCAATCCATGTCTCCTTGATCGAACCGAAGCGGGGAGCCTCCTCATTGCCATTGCATGCCCGGGTGGCTTGCCACGCCGCGCCACAGTGCGAGTTCCTTGTTCAACGCCTGACCAAAGGCGGCTGGCGTGAGCCGGGCGGAATCGGCACCTTCCTGCACCAGCCGCGCCTTGACCGGATCGGCAGCGGCGGCTTCATTGACCGCGCGATTGAGTGCTTCGATGACGGGTGCCGGCGTTCGGGCTGGCGCGAGCACGCCCCACCAGGTGGTGATGTCGAGACCCGCGACGCCTGCCTCGGCAATCGTCGGCACATTGGGGAACAGCGGCGAGCGCTTCGTGCTGGTGACCGCCAGCACTGACACCTTGCCACCACGCACGTAGGGCAGGATGGTTGGCACCGTGGCGAAGAAAAGATCGATGCGCCCGGCCAGCAATTCGACCGTGGCCGGACCACTGCCCTTGAAGGGCACATGCGTCATCGTCAGGCCAGCTTTCTGGCGGAACATTTCGCCTGCCAGATGGTTGATGCTGCCATTGCCGGCCGAGCAGAAATTCAAGCCAGCGGGTCGTGCCTTCGCAGCCGAAATCAACTGCGCCATGTTCTGCACCCCAAGTTGCTTCGAGGTCACGACCAGTAGCGGCCCGCGGCCGATCATGGCGACCGGAGTGAAGGACTTGACCGGGTCATACGGGAGCCTGGGTTCGACGGCCGCGCTGGTAGCGAAGGTCGACGTGGCGAACAGCAGCGTGTAGCCGTCCGGTCTGGCCTTGGCCACGATGTCAGCACCCAGCGCACCGCCAGCGCCGCCACGGTTATCGATGATCACCGGCTGGTGAAGGCGATCCGACATGTTCTTCGCGATGTCACGCGCGATGCTGTCGGTGCCGCCGCCTGCCGCGAACGGGACGACCAGCGTAATCGGCCGGGAAGGATAGGCGGGCTCGGCCCCCGCCAGCAGCGGGAATGCCGCCAGCGCGGCCAGCACACCGCGAATGGAAATGGACATGCGTGTGTCTCCGTTATTTTGGTTGCGTGCCAGCCATGGATCGTTGCCACCGGTAGCGTGGTCTGCGCGGGTACTCCCACGGACCGCACGCATGACTGAGCGGCAATGATCGGGTGGATGGAATTTGCTGTAAAGTGCAAATATCCTATCGATTGATGCCGAAATCGAGTGAATTTTGATCTCGCAGATTTGCGCGCATTTGTGACTGTTGCGGACCTTTGCAGCTTCCGGGCGGCCTCGGCGACGCTGCATATTTCCCAGCCGGCCCTCTCACGCAGGGTCGACAAACTGGAGCAAGCGCTGGGATTCCGCCTGCTTGAGCGCACCACCCGCAAGGTGGAACTCAACGCGATGGGCAGGAACTTCATACCCAAGGCCCGGCACGTCCTGAACGAGCTTGAGAGTGCGTTGCTCGGCATGACGGACTTGTCTGACCGCCTTCGTGGGCAGGTTTCCGTGGCCTGCATTCCTTCCGCCATCGGTAGCTTCCTGGCGGATGTGGTCAGGAAATTCCACCAGGCGTACCCCCGTATCCACGTGCGTCTGCTGGACGAGACCGCCTCGGAGATATTGCTGGCTGTGGGGCGCTCGGAGGCGGACTTTGGCGTCAGTTACCTGGGAACCCAAGAGCCGGATCTGGAGTTCAAGCCGCTGCTTGAGGAGCACTTCGTCCTTGCGTGCCGGCCGGAGCATCCTCTGGCGCAGAGGCGTCAGGTCACCTGGACCGAGTTGGCAGAGTACGAATGCGTGACGCTCGCACCGGGAAGCGGCAATCGCATGCTGATCGATCAAGGCTTATCGGCGGTCGCAGCACGTCCGGCGTGGACCTGCGAAGTCCGTCATGTACCGGCGCTGGTGAGCCTGATCGAAGCGGGCATCGGCATAGGTGCCGTGCCGGCCTACGCCGTGCCTGCCAACCATCCGGCCGGCCTGGTCAGCGTCCCGCTGGTCGAGCCGGAGATCGTTCGTACTATCGGTATCATCAAGCTTCGAGGCCGACCGCTGGCTCCAGCCGCACAGGCGTTCCACGATCTGCTGGTGGCCTCCTACGGTGGACCCGCGCAGAAAACTCGGAGGAAGAAATAGTATTGTCGGAGAGACCTTACAACCAGGCATCCCCGACGCCCAGCCGTCCGGCGTTGGGCGGCCTCAAGCGATGCCGTGGCTGGTGGTCGCGCGCTGGAGTAGCGAGCGCGCCGAAGCAATTACCCCAAAAGAAATACTTATCCATCTCTCTCGATGGCATCTCTCACGCACGCTGGCCGGGCCGCGTTCCTCTTGTCCCGCCTGAAGTTCAAATAGGCGCGTCGATCGCCTCCAGAAGGCACAAGATGCGTATTTCGGACGAACGTGACCTGCCGTTGCGGGATCGTGACCGAGCGAACCAGAAGGCGGGATCGGCGTTGCGCATGACATCAACCAGACGGGCTATGTGCGCCGGCCTTGGCCGGAGAAAGCATGCTCACAGGCGGCTGTCAAGCATCGCCTTCCTTTGCGAAGAGCAAATGAAGGAATGCGCGAATGTCGATTCCGGAAGCAGGAGTTGTGGTCCGGTCGCTCGCCCCCGGTTTGGCGCGGTCTCCTACCAAGGAGACAACCTTCCGACGCGCGTGTCAGGCAACCGCGGGACGCGCTGAAGGGGGCGACGTCGTGCAAGGCGGCGGGCGGGATGTGGGCTGCCTACACCTTGTAGTCTGACGCCGCCTCGCTGATGTACTCGGCGAGCCGGCTTGCCACCGGCTGACGACTATGGCGCGGCCGCTCCACCAGCCCGATCTCGCGGTGAAAGGTATCGTCGCCAAGTGGCAGGGCAGTCACGCCATGCGGCCAAGGGCCTTGCGCCGCCGTTTGCGGGATCAGCGCCACGCCAAGGCCGCGCGCTACCAGCTGCACAATGCCCTGCAGCTCGTCCAGCTCGATGGCGTCCTGCACCGCCAGCCGCGACTGTCGCAGGAACTGGTCGACCAGCCGGCCACCGAACGAGCTGCGGTCATAGCGGATAAAGGGCGCGGATTCCAGCGCGTCGCTCCACGCCTGGCCTGCCATGGCGGCCGGCGCCAGCAGCACGAACGGCTCCATCACCAGCGTGCGCCACTCCAGCTCCGACGGCAGCGCAAAGGGCGGCCGGATCATCACCGCGATATCGATCTCGCCCGCATCCACCTGGCCAAGCAGGTTCAGGGACACGCCCGGCACAACGCGGATCCTGCAGCCGGGCAGCTCGGCGCGGAAGGCGGCCATGGCGTCGATCAGGTATGACACCTGTGCCGAGGCGATCGAGCCCACCCGCACCATGCCGCTGCGCTCCGTGGCGCCGCCGTGCTCGCCGATGCGCGCGTAGAGCGCCATCAGTTCCTCCGCCAGCGCCAGGGTTTCCCGGCCGGCGGCGTTCAGCCGCGCCGAGCGGCCCGTGCGGTCGAACAGGATGAAGCCAAGCTCTTGCTCCAGGCGGTGGATCTGTGCGCTGACAGCCGACTGGGTCAGCCCGATGCGCGCGCCCGCGCTGGCAAAGGTGCCGTGCCGGGCTACGGCGATAAAGGTCTTGAATTCGCGCAGCATGATCGTTTCATCAATTTTCGTGTAGCTAAGGTCAAAAATATATCGCTTTTTTTAATTGGTTGCCATGCCTAGACTTTCCCTCATTGGTGCAGCGGCCGGAACGTTGCCGGCGGCGTGCCAAGACCCGACCCCCACAACACTTCGAACACTTCAATCCCCAAGCGCCATGAGCGAAATCACTCCCGTCCTCGCCCCGTTCCACCTTGCCTTCCCCGTCCACAGCATCGCCGCCGCGCGCGAGTTCTACGGCGACCTGCTGGGCTGCCCCGAAGGGCGCAGCGCGCCGGACTGGGTCGACTTCAACTTCTACGGCCACCAGATCGTGGCCCACCTCGCGCCGGAAGAAGCGGGCCACCGCCACACCAGCGCCGTCGATGGCGATGCCGTGCCGGTGCGTCACTTTGGCGTGGTGCTGCCGATGGACCAGTGGCATGTCGCCGCCGACAAGCTCAAGGCCGCCAACCTGTCGTTCATCATCGAGCCGCATATCCGCTTCAAGGGCGAGGTAGGCGAGCAGGCCACGATGTTCTTCCTTGACCCGTCGGGCAACGCGCTGGAGCTCAAGGCCTTTGCCAATATCGCTTCGCTGTTCGCCAAGTAACACCAACGTCGGACCCACGTCAGACCAGAGTGAGACCGGCCACAAGGCCGGCCGCCGCACGCGGGGCAGGGCTTGCCCGCCCCGCGTGCATCGCCCCCACGCAGTAGCTGCAAGAGTTAGTCGATATGCGAAGAATCCTGGTTGCCAACCGTGGCGAGATTGCCTGCCGTATCATCCGCGCCGCGCAGGCGCTCGGCATGGAAACCGTAGCTGTGCATTCCGCCGCCGATGCCGGCGCGTTGCACTGCGAGATGGCCGACATTGCCGTTGCGGTAGGTCCCGCGCCGGCGGCGCAGAGCTACCTGAATGTGGAAGCGGTGCTCGCCGCTGGCACGGCGCACGGCGCCGATGGGTGCACCCGGGCTATGGTTTCCTCTCCGAGAACACCGTGTTTGCCCGTGCGGCGCAAGCGCAAGGCATGCAGTGGATCGGCCCGTCCGTCGAGTCGATCGAGAACATGGGCGACAAGAACCGCGCCCGCGATATTGCCGCCGCGTGCGGCGTGCCGGTGCTGCCCGGCAGTATCCGCTTCCTGCCCGAAGACCTGTCGCGCTTGCACGCCGAGGCCCAGCGCGTTGGCTATCCCGTGCTGGTCAAAGCCGCCGGCGGCGGTGGCGGCATCGGCATGAAGCGCGTTGACGGGCCAGACACGCTGGCGGCCACGGTGGCGTCCACCCAGGCACTGGCCCTGAAGGCCTTTGGCGACGCCAGCATCTACCTGGAGCGCTATGTCCCGCGCGCCCGCCATATCGAGGTGCAGGTGTTTGGCTTCGGTGATGGCACGGCGGTGCATCTGTTCGAGCGCGAATGCTCGGTGCAGCGCCGTTTCCAGAAGATCATTGAAGAAAGCCCGGCGCCCAATGTGCCGGCCGCCGTGCTGGCCAGCATGAGCGCGGCGGCGGTGGCGCTGGCCGCGCACCAGCGCTACGGCGGCGCGGGCACGGTCGAGTTCATCCTCGACGCGGACAGCGGCGAGTACTTCTTCCTGGAGATGAACACGCGCATCCAGGTGGAGCACGGCGTGACCGAGGCCATCACAGGCTGGGACCTGGTACAGGCGCAGATCCGGCTCGCCGCCGGCACGCTCGCACCCTGCGCGCAGCAAGATATCCGACGGGCCGGCGCGGCCATCGAGTGCCGGCTGTATGCCGAGAACCCGGCGCGCCATTTCATGCCATCGCCGGGCAAGCTGGCGCGCTTTTGCCTGCCGGCGGGCATGGCCGGGCTGCGCGTGGACACCGGCGTGCGCGAGGGCGATGCCATCACGCCGTTCTACGATCCGATGATCGCCAAGCTGATTGCCTTTGGCACCGACCGCGAAACCGCCATCGCCACCATGCAGGCGGCGCTCGGCGCAACCGTGATCGAAGGCATCCGGCACAACGCCGTGTTCCTTGGCCGCGTGCTGGACCATGCGGACTTCCGTGCCGGGCGCGTCGATACCGGTTTTGTGGAGCGCGAGCTGGCGGTGCTGGTGGGCGAGTCCGCCGCGCCGGTGGCTGTGCCTGCGCCATCCGCCGTGGAGGTGCGGGCATGATCGCGCAGGACGTGGAACAGGCCGCGCCGGCCGCGCAAACGTCCTGGCGGATCGCGCCGTCCGGCGATCGCTGCCTGATTGTGGAGTTCGGCACGGTGGCGGATATCGCCATCAACCGCCAGGCGTGCGCGGCAGCGGCGCGGATCGCCGCCGCGGCCCTGCCCGGCGTGACCGACATCGTGCCCGCCCTGACCACCGTGGGCGTGCACTACAAGCCGATCGCCGTGGCCCGCGCGACGGGTACCAGCGCCCTGTTCGAGGTGCTCTCGGCCATGATCGGCGAACTCCTGCGCGAAGGGCTTTCGTCAAGCGCGGGCGCGCCACTGGTGATCGATATTCCCGTCTGCTATGGCGGCGAGCATGGTCCCGACCTGGACGATGTGGCAGCCACCTGTGGCCTGTCGCCCGACCAGGTCATCGCGCTGCATAGCGCCGAGCCGGTCGATGTGCTGATGCTGGGCTTCGCGCCGGGGCATCCCTATGTGGGCCGCTTCGACGCGCGCCTTTCGCCGCCGCGCCGGAGCACGCCGCGTACCGCGGTGGCGGCGGGCTCGATTGGCCTTGCCAATCGGCAGACCGTGATCTATCCCATGACCTTACCCGGCGGCTGGAACCTGATCGGGCGCACGCCCGTGGCGCTGTTTGACCCGCATCGCGCGTCGCCGTGCCTGCTGGCCGCCGGCGATCGTGTGCGCTTCGTGCCGATCTCTTCCGACGTATTCGAATCCATGCAGGCGGACGGAGGCGTGCAGCCATGAGCATCGAAGTGATCAAGCCTGGTGCGTTGAGCACCTTCCAGGATCTCGGCCGCGACGGCTACCAGCAACTCGGCGTGCCGGCCAACGGCGCCATGGACGAGCGCGCCCACCGGCTGGCGAACGCGCTGGCCGGCAACGCCGCGGCAGAAGCCACGCTGGAGATCACGCTGATGGGCCCCACGCTGCTGTTCCATGAGCCGGCCGTGATTGCCGTGTGCGGCGCGGATCTGGATGCCACGCTCGACGGCGCGCCCGTGCCGCTGAACCGTGCGGTGCCCGTCGCCGCGGGCGCGGTGCTGGCCTTCGGCAAGCGCCGCAGCGGCTTGCGCGCTTACCTTGCGGTGCACGGCGGCTTTGCGCTGACGCCGGTCATGGGCAGTTGCAGCACCTTTGTGCGCGGCGGCTATGGCGGCGCGGCCGGCAAGCCGTTGCGCAAGGGCGACCACATTGCCTTGCGCGGCGGCGTGGCCGCACCGGTCCGCGATGCCGGTTCCCCGGCGTTTCCGGCCGATGTCCTCACCGCGCCCGATCTGCCCGTGCGCGTCGTCGCCGGACGCGAATGGGCGTGTTTCTCGGATGCGGCCAGGCATGCGCTCGTCAGCGAGCCGTTTCGCATTGGCGCGCAATCGGACCGCATGGGGTATCGCCTGGAAGGCACGCCGCTCGCGCTGGCCGCACCTGCCGAGATGCTGTCCGAGGCCGTGGCCTTCGGCACGATCCAGGTGCCGCCCGATGGCCAGCCCATCGTGCTGATGGCGGACCGCCAGACCACCGGCGGCTATCCCAAGATTGCCCATGTGTGCGCGGTGGACCTGCCGCGCCTGGCGCAGAAGATGCCGAGCGAGGCGGTGCGCTTTGCCTTGATCGATCTGCGGGAAGCCCAGCGCCTTGCCTTGCTGCAGGACGCAATATTCGAAGCCATGGATACGGCAACGGCAGGGGAGCACGCGCATGGCTGAGATCGATTTCAACAGCGATATGGGCGAGAGCTTCGGTATCTACCGGCTTGGTGACGATGCGGCCGTGCTGCCGCATGTCACCTCCGCCAATATTGCCTGCGGTTTTCACGCGGGCGATGCGCAGACCATGGCAGCCACCGTGCGCGCCGCCACTGCGCTCGGTGTCTCGCTCGGCGCGCATCCGGGCTTTCCGGATCTGCAGGGTTTTGGACGGCGCGCCATGCAGCTCGGCCGCGAGGAGATCTACAACATCACGGTCTGCCAGGTTGGCGCCCTGCAGGCGTTCGCCGCCGCGGCCGGCAGCCGGCTCGCGCATGTGAAGCCGCACGGCGCGCTGTACAACCAGGCCGCGCGCGATGGCGTCATGGCGCGCGCGCTGTGCGAGGCGGTGCGCGATGTGGATCCGTCGCTGGTGTTCTACGGCCTGGCCGGCTCCGCGCTGGTCACGGCCGCGCGCGAGGCCGGACTCGCGGTGGCGCAGGAGGTATTTGCCGACCGCACGTATCAGGACGATGGCTCGCTGACCCCGCGCAGCCATCCCGGCGCCATGATCACCGATGTGGAGGCTTCCATCGCGCAGGTATTGCGCATGGTGCGCGACGGTGTGGTGCGCTCGCTGGGCGGCGTGGACGTGCCGGTCCGGGCGGACACGCTCTGCATCCACGGCGACCAGCCGGGCGCGGCCGGGTTTGCCCGCCGCATCCGCGCCGCGCTGGAGGCGGAGGGCATCACGGTGCGCGCACCGCAATCACGATAGCTACGGACAAACAGAATATGCCCCACACAAAATCCCCCATATCCATCGTGGCAGACACCGCTGGCACCCTCTGGAAACTCGTGGCGCAGCCCGGCGAGATGCAGGTAAAGGATGCCACGCTTCTGATTATCGAATCCATGAAAATGGAAATACCGATTGAGGCCGGATCGGCAGGTTATATCGAATCGTATTGCGTGGCCGAAGGTGAAATGGTGGAAGAAGGCCAGGTATTGGGCAGCTTTATTCCTGCTGCTTGAAGCACGCTGTTGATAAAGCTGTAAATTCGCCGCTGACATAGATTTGGTGGCGTCGGCCGGGCCGTACGGTCTGGCCGTTTTCTCAATGATCCCGTGGGTTGGGAAATGAATCACCAGCTGGCTGCGGACGATACCGGTTTCGGTGCGTTTACTGCCCCAGGGCGGGACGACAGGTTCATTGTTGTGGTGCGGCGGGGCGCATTAAATCCCCGAATCATATGGCTTTTCTCAGTCAGGAATCGTAACGCCCGGAATTCCGTGTTTTTAACGAAATCGCCGCTGGCATGCTTGTTGCAAAGTATCCGGTGTAATCGATGAAGCATGAATCCCGGTGGCTTTTAAAGGCCCGCGATTCCCGGCAGGTGGTTAGCTCTCCGGAAATAAAAACAAGACGCGAGCCCGGCCTGTGCACCAGGAAGTTTCAGGCACAGGACGGCCATCGTGGCAGGTGTTCGTGCTTCAGCGCTGGTTCATCCAGGGGTTTCACCACGCCTGGACTGGATTTTCTACCCCGTTGCATCCTGGAAACTGACAACATGTCCAACGCCCCCACCTCATCCCTGCCGATGCCCGACGCGGCGCCGGCATCCACCCCTGCCACGGCGCCGGCAACCGGCAATACCGTCGCCCGCAAAGCCGCCATGGCCGCCGCGGCCGGTACCGCCATCGAGTATTACGAGTTCGGCGTGTACGGCTATATGGCCTCCACCATTGGCCCGCTGTTCTTCCCTAGCGACAACGCCACGGCTTCGCTGCTGGCCATCCTGGCCGTGTTCGGCAGCGCCTTCCTGATGCGCCCGATCGGCGGCATCGTGCTTGGGCGCCTGGGCGACCGCGTCGGCCGCCGCGCCGTGCTGCTGGTCACCGTGATCGGCATGGGCATTGCCACCGGCATCATCGGCCTGCTGCCGGTGGCTGCCAGCGCGGGCATCGTGGCGCCGCTGCTGCTGCTGGCCATCCGCCTTGCGCAGGGCTTCTTCGCCGGCGGCGAAGTCACCGGCGCGGCGGCCTATGTGGCCGAGTCCGCCCCCAAGGGCAGGCGCGGCTTCTACGGCGCCTTCACGCCGGTGGGCGTGGCCGTGGGCGGCGCGCTGGCCGCGACCGTGTGCGGCATCACCACCGGCTTGCTGGAGCCCGTGCAGATGCAGGCGTGGGGCTGGCGCATTCCGTTCCTGATGGCGATCCCGATGGTGGTGATCTCGTCGATGGTGCGCAAGCGCGTGGAAGAGTCCGTGGCCTTCAAGCAGTTCCAGGAACACAGTGAGCCGCCCAAGGCGCCGCTCAAGGAAGTCTTCACCTCGCACATGCCCGCCGTGGTCAAGGTGATGCTGCTGTCCTTCGGCCAGAACGTGGGCTACTGGGTGGGGCTGGTGTTCATGAACATCTACATGACCACTTATCTCAAGTACGACAAGGCAACGGTGTACTGGATCATGGCGTTCGTCAGCCTGACCATGGCCATGCTGATGCCGCTGTGGGGCGGACTGTCCGACCGGCTCGGCCGGCGCAAGGTGCTTGCCATCGGCTTTTGCGCCTACATGGTGCTGGTATTGCCGATGATGATGCTGATGGACAACCACAGCATCGGCCTGGCCTTTCTCGCCATGATGGTGGTGGCGCTGCCCATGCCCATCGTGCAGTCCGTCGGCTATCCGACCTATGCCGAGCAGTTCCCGACCCGCGTGCGCTACACCGGCATGGCGTTCAGCTTCAACATCGGCGCCATCCTTGGCGGCGGGCTCACGCCGTACGTGGCCACCGCGCTGATCGGCAGCACTGGCAACCTGCTCAGTCCGGCCTACCTGCTCATGGGCGGCGCGGCAGTCAGCCTGCTGGCCCTGCTGGGCGTGAAGGAAACCGCCCGCCAGGCCCTCGACTGATGACGGACCGCAACCGGAGCTTGGAGATGGACGCAGGTATCCACGCCGCGGCCGGGCTTGCGCCCGGCTGGGCCGCCACGCCGACTGGCGCCCGCGCCGGCATCCGCAGTGGCCGGTACAACGGCAATACCAGCGGCATGGCGCCCGGCCATGGCCAGGGCAACCTGATGATCCTGCCCAAGGCCTGGGCCGGGGATTTCCTCGGGTACTGCCGGGCCAACCCGGTGCCATGCCCGCTGATCGGCATGACCGAAGCGGGCAGCCCCGCGGTGCCGATGCTGGGCGGCGATATCGACCTTCGCACCGACGTGCCGCGCTACCGTGTGTGGCGCCATGGCGAACTGGTGGAGGAGCGCGACGATATCAGCGCGCTCTGGCAGGACGATTTCGTGGGCTTTGTGCTGGGCTGCTCGCTGTCGTTCGAGGACGCGCTGGAGCGCGCCGGCTTGCGCGTGCGGCACGTCGACGAAGGCAAGATCGTGCCGATGTACCGCACCAGCATCCGGACCACGCGCGTGGGTGCCTTCCATGGGCCAATGGTGGTGTCGATGCGGCCCTACACGCCGGACGAGGCGGCCATCGCCTGGGCCGTGTGCGCCCGGTTGCCGGGGGCGCACGGGGCGCCGGTTCATATGGGCGACCCCGCCGCGATCGGCATCGCGGACATCGGCCGCCCGGACGAAGGCGAGCCGACCGTGATCCTGGCCGGGGAGGTTCCCGTGTTCTGGGGGTGCGGGGTGACGCCGCAGGCGGCGGCCATGATGGCGCGTCCGCCGCTGTGCATCACCCATGCGCCGGGGCACATGCTGGTATGCGACGTGCCTGCCGATGGGTTGAGGTTACTGTGAGCGCGGGAAGATAAAGTGTAATGAAGGATGGCACCGGAGCTACCGGGAACCGCCGCAACTGCATGCGCTAAGCTCGGGCGGCATCGTTGCGGCGGATCACCGCCCAGGCACGGGCGCCGGTGCTCTCTCCGCCGCGCCACGCGATGGCGCCATTGACGATCACCGTCTCGATGCCCCTCGCGGCCGCGACAGGGCGCGCGAAGGTCACAGGGCAGGAGGAGGGCATACGCCAGGTCGAGGCGCTCGAGCGGCAGCTGCTGGAGCTGCGTACCCAATTCTCGACGGAGCTGGAACGCATCCGCGTGCAGGTGGCCATTGCGCAGGTGCGCGCCAGCGCCATCGAGCTGCGCGCGCAACTGGAAACGGCACTGCGGCGTGCCGCCGGTCAATGCCCTTCCTCGATATTGAGGATTTTCCCCAAGCCCAGAAAATAGTTCGCGAAGGCAAGCACGCTAGCCGTCACGGCAATATAGACGACTGACAGTGCGGCCAGCGTCGGATCGGCAAACTCCCGTACATAGTTGTACATGGAAACCGGCAGTGTCTGCGTGTCTTGCGTTGTGACGAAAAGCGATGCGGTGAATTCACTGAACGACATGATCGCCGCAAACAACCAGCCGCCAAACAGCCCCGGCGCGAGCAGCGGAATCGTAATCGTGAAAAGCACCTTCAGCGGCGACCCACCGAGGCTTGCTGCCGCCTGTTCAAGCCTTGCGTCCAGGTTCTCCATGGAAACATAGACGCTCTTCAGCACAAACGGCAGCACCAGCATCACGTGACACAGGATGACGACGCCATATGAGCGGTGTATGGAGGCTTGTGACACCAGGATGAGCAGGCCCAGCCCCAGCGTGAAGTGCGGCACCACGAGCGGAGAGTGCAGGATGGCCAGCAGCGTCTGCTTGCCGGGGAATTCCAGCCGTTTGACGACAATCGACAGGCAGGTCCCGATCACCAGCGCAATGAACGAGGACCATCCGGTGATGACGAGGCTGGCGCGGAATCCATCCCGAAAATCCGGATAACTGAAGACACGTGCAAACCATGTCAGCGAATAGGATTCAGGCGGGAAAGTGATGATCGCCTTTTCGTTGAAGGCGGCGATCGTCACCACCACGACCGGCAACAGCACGAATGCAAGCAGGATGGCGATGAGCAGCGGACCCGCGATACGCAGCGGCAAAGGCAAAGCGCTTTTGATTCTCATTTTTTAGTGTCCTCCAACGGCTTTCAGTCGCTTGGTGAACAGCCCCAGGGAAAAGAGCGCCGCGGCGGTCAGCAGCAAGCCCATGACACTCAGGCTGGCCGCAAGCGGGAAGTTCATGGAAGCGAAGCCAAGCTGGTACACCAGCGTCGAAACCGTCGGCACGCGGCCTCCGCCAATCATCTGAGGCGTCGCAAAGGCGCTGAAGGTCCAGGCGAACGCAGTTGTGATGCCAGCCAGAATGCCCGGCATTGAAAGCGGAAGCGTGACCGTGAGGAAGGTCCTGACCGGGCCGGCACCTAGGCTCTGGGCGGCTTTCTCGTAGTCCCGGTCGATATGCGAAATCGCCGTGGCAAGCATCAGGACCACGACGGGAATCGTCACGTGCACCAGCGCGACCAGCACGCCCAGGTGTGTGAACATCAGTTCCAGTGGCCAGTCGATCAAGCCGAGCTTTCGCAGCGTGCCATTGATGAAGCCATTGCTGCCCAGGACGGCGATCCAGGAGTAGGTCCGGACGATTTCCCCCAGAAACAGGGGCGTGATGGACACCACGAGGATGAAGGACTTGAGCGCTCGGCTCCTGACGCGCACCAGTGCATAGGCCAGCGGGTACGCAACTAGCAGCGAAAAGACGGTCGTCTCCACGCTCAGCCGCAAGGTGTTGGAGAACGCGTCGAGATAAATCGACTTGGTCAAGCCGCTGAAGTTGGCGAACGTGAATCCGCCGACATCCAGGGAGCCGGGCACATACGCCCGGAAGCTGAACTGCAGGACCGCAATCAACGAAATTGCGATGCACAGCGCGACAAGTACGGCTGGGGAGACCAGCCAGGCTCGAGGATCGGAGCGCATTCTTAAGCCTTATTCCAGATGCTCAATCGGCGAGGGAGGCTCGGTGCGGTGCATGGCCGCGGCGCCCCTCCCTCCATACCCTTAATATCGGGTTCAGTTCATGACGTTCTCAGTGAACCACTTCCGCCATTCCGCAGTCTTCTCGGCGCGAAGTTTGTGGTCTACGACGATGGCCGTTTCCCACTGTTCCTTCGTCGTGAACACGCCGGGCAGCTTGGCGTCTTCAGGCGAAACCTTGGCGTCGTCGATGACGGGGCTCGCCTTCTTCAAGGCCACGATCTTCGACTGGACGTCCGGGGACAAGGCGATGTTCATGAACTTGTAAGCCAGATCGGCCTTGGTCGAGCCCTTGGTGATGGCCATGGTATCGATGCCGAGCACAGCGCCTTCCTTCGGCGTGACCAACTTGATGGGCACACCCTGACTGATCATGTGATAGGCGTTGATCGACAGGATGACCTGCACGGGCGTTTCGCCGGAGGCGATCAACTGCTGCGCATTGGCGTCATTGGTATAGAACGCCTTGAAGTTGGGCTTGAGCGCCTTGAGCTTGTCCTGGCCCTTTTCCCAGCTTTTCGCATCGCCTCCCGACAGCATGGCCGAAACCGCGACCACATGGCTCGGATCGAAGTCAGGCACGCCAATCTTGCCTTTCAGGGCCGGATTCCACAGGTCGTTCCAGCTCTCGAACTTGATGCTGGGCGGCACCAGGTCAGCGCGATAGCCGATGGTATAGACATAGGCCCAGCTGCCGATGTGATACGGGCTGATCTTGGCGCGATCGACCATATGCGTGTAATTCGGAATCTTGCTCGTATCCAGCTTTTCAAAGAGATTGCCGTTGGCGTAGAGCCAGCCGACGTGGGAAGTCGTGAAGGTAACGTCGCTCTCGGGCTTGGAGGCAAGCTTTGCCTTGTTCAGGCGGTCGATGGTGCCGCCTGTGATGTACTTGACCGGCACCCCGGTTTGCCGCGTGAATTCCTTGCCGATGCTTTCATCGATGAGGTCGCGGAAACTGCCGCCCCATGTGCTCACCACCAAGGCTTCCTGCGCCCATGCCGCCGTACTGCCAAGCGTGGCGGCGAGTGCGCAAAGGGTCAAAATCTTGCGAATCGTCATTTACTTCCCCCAATCGAAAAGATAAACATCTGATAGAACTGGAAATACGCTGAAACGTGCTACCGAGAAACGCAATCACAATGCAGCGAAACGTTGCTGGCCAGGGAGGCGTAAGGCATGCGTGATCAGCGCAGGCGCACCCTGCAAGCACGTGGCCGCGGACAGTAAACGTAGTACAGCAAGGCCATGCAACGACGCCGGCGCAATTGCGCTGAGGCAACGACCTTGACGCAATGACTTCGACGCAATGACTTCGAATTACCGAGCCTATGATGTGAAAGTCGTACCATGCGGCCAAGTCGGCTTTTTCGTAGGGGTGCCTCACATTTCCCGATGGGGTTGTGGATTGTTCCGCCGTCTGGAACAGGTTAGCGGCCGTCTGAGGTTCGGTGGTATTCGGAAATTCCTAAACGGCCAGCCGGAAAATACAAATGGCGCCGCCAGCGGCTGCGCATGACCATGCACTCGGGTGCATCGCCCCCAACCTCCCGCCACCTGCTGAATGGACCTGAATCGACTATGAAGCATACCCGCATCCGCACCTTCAACACGAAGGTCACCTACCCTGAACAGAATCTGGACAACGACCTTTGCCAAGCCGTGGTCGCGCGAGGCAGTACCGTTTTTCTGCGAGGGCAGATCGGCCAGAACCTCGACACCTCGGAGAGCGTGTGCATCGGGGACGTCGCAGGACAGGCGGAGCAGGCCATGGCCAACATCGCGATGCTGCTCAAGGAAGCCGGCGGCGAGCTCGAGGACATCTGCAAGATCACGATCTACATTATCGACCCGCGCTACCGCGAAGCGGTCTATCGTGTCGTGGGCCGCTGGCTGAAGGGTGTCTTTCCGGTCTCGACCGGCATCGTCGTATCGGCTCTGGCCCGCCCCGAGTGGCTGGTCGAGATCGACGCCACCGCTGTCATCCCTGGCTGAGCTGCCATGACCTTTTCCATCATCGCGCGGTGCCCCGCCACCGGCCAGTTCGGCGCCGCCGTGGCGTCCTCGTCACCGGCAGTTGCCTCGCGCTGCATCCGCGGCCGCAAAGGGGTGGGCGCAGCCGCGAGCCAGAACATTACCGACCCGGATCTGGGCCCCCTAGCCCTGGACCTGATGGCCAGCGGCCTTACGCCGGAAGGCGCTCTCGCCGAGTTGCAGAAGCGCCCGCATATCGAGTACCGCCAGCTCATGGCCATCGACGCGCACAACCCGCCGAGGGTTTTCACGGGTGCCAAGGCGCTTGGCACCCTGGCAAGCGTGGTCGGCACCCATGCCGCATGCGCAGGCAACATGCTGGCGACGCGTGACGTGCCCCAGGCCATGCTGTCGGCCTTCGAGCAGACCGAAGGCGCGCTGGCGGAACGGCTGATGCAGGCCATGCTCGCCGGCCAGGCCGCCGGCGGCGAGGAAGGCCCGGTGCACTCGGCAGGCCTGCTGGTGTACGATGCGCAAAACTGGCCTGTCGTGGATCTGCGCCTGGACTGGGTGGACAACAATCCGGTCGAGGCCCTCTATGCCGTCTGGCAGGTTTACGCGCCGCAGCTGAAGGACTATGTCAAGCGGGCGCTCGATCCCCGTGCGGCGCCCAGCTTCGGCGTTCCTGGAAACCTCTGACCTGACCGATGCATCGAATGACAGCGTGACAGCGCCGGCCAGGCGGCCGGCGCTCGAAAGGGCAAACTTTCTCCAGTACACTGGACCGTTCACCTTTTCTTGATCCCGACATGCTCAATCGCATTTCCCTGCGCCAGATGGAGTATTTCGTCGCAACGGCGAAGCATGGCAGCATTTCCGCTGCGTCGACGCAAATCCATATCTCTTCTCCCTCGATCTCCGCAGCCATCGCCCATATCGAGGCCGAACTGGGCGCGCAGCTGTTCGTGCGCCATCCTTCCAAGGGCATTGGACTGACCCCCGTCGGCACGCTGGTCCTGCAACACTGCGAAGATATGCTCGGACGGTCGTCCCGACTCTATGAAATCGCCTCCGACTCGAGCGACGTCATCCAGGGCACCTTGCGGGTGGGAAGCTTTCAGTCGCTCACGCCCATGATTGCGCCCGAGGTCATCTTCGGTTTTTCGCGCGCCTTCAAGAAAATCGAGCTGCAGATGGTCGAAGGCGACCAGGAGGTCTTGATGAACAAGCTCCATGCGCTCGAGATCGACCTGGCAATCACTTACGACCTGCACCTTGGCGATGACATCCAGTTCGAGAGCCTGGCGACCATGCCGCCCTATGTCCTGGTGAGTGAGGTCCATCCGCTGGCGCAGCAGAAAGTCGTCTCCTTCGAAGAGCTGGCGCCCGAACCCTACGTCCTGCTCGATATACCGATGAGCCGGGACTATTTCGCCTCCCTGTTTGAAGAGGCCGGCGTGACGCCGAACATCGCTGCGCGTTCGCAGTCTACGGAAGCAGTCCGGGCCTTGGTCGCCAACGGAATTGGCTATGCGCTCTTCAATGTGCGCCCCAAATCCAATCAGTCGCTCGATGGAAAACGCATGGTGCGGGTTCGCCTTGCCGGTACCCATCGGCCCATGCTGCTCGGCCTGGCGACCTACAAGCCGATGAAACAGTCAAGGTTGACGAGAGTCTTCATGGAACGCTGCCGCGCTTATATCTCCGACCAATACATTCCCGGAATGAGCGCTCCAAGTTTCTTCGATCCCCATATAGCAGCGCCCTGAATCGGCGTCCTGAGTCGGCGTCCAGAAGCGCCATCTTCATCGGTCATGCCGCATTCGGCAATACCCCATCAAAAACGCCAGAGATGGAAAATCACACCTCTTCCGCAAGCGTCTCGCTCCTGGAGACGCTCATTTCTTTCGCATCGGTTTCCCTGACGCCAAACATCGCGCTCATCCACAAGGTCCAGGACATCCTGGCGGAAGCCGGCATCGAATCGATGCTCGCGCCCGACCCGCAAGACCCCAGCCGATCCAATCTGTTTGCGACGGTCGGTCCGGTGGGCATTCCGGGCGTCCTGCTCTCCGGCCATACCGATGTGGTGCCGGTGGACGGCCAGCCCTGGACTTCGCCCCCTTTTGAGGCAACGCACCGGGATGGCCGCATCTACGGACGCGGCACAGCCGACATGAAAGGCTTCGTGGCCTGCGCCGTCACCGCCATGGTGGCAGCCGCTCGGCAGCCGCTCCGGCGCCCCTTGCAGCTAGCGCTGTCCTTCGATGAGGAAATCGGCTGCGTTGGCGTGCGCCACCTGCTGCGCCGCCTGGAGAACAGCCTCCCCGCACCCTACCTGTGCATTGTCGGCGAGCCGACCCTGATGCGGATCGGCACCGGTCACAAGGGCAAGGCTGCCTACCGGGCAGTCTGCTGCGGCCAGGCCGGCCACTCAGGCCTGGCGCCCAGGTTCTTCAACGCCATCCACATGGCCAGCGACCTCGTCGCATCCCTGCGGGACGTGCAGCGTGAGCTGGCGGAAAGCGGCCCGCGCGACGAGGGCTACGGCGTGCCCTACAGCACGGTCCACGCCGGCGTCATCCACGGCGGCCGCGCCCTGAACATCGTGCCCAGCGAATGCGAAGTCAGCTTCGAGATTCGCAACGTCTCGGAAGATAGACCCGATCTGATCCTGAAGCGCGTCCTGGAACGCCTGGCCGAGCGCGTCAAGAATGAGGCGCTGGATCCTGCGGCGCCCTTGCCAGACATCCAGATGACGAACAGCTATCCCAGCCTGAACACCCGCGAGGATTCGCCCGCTGTCGGCCTGCTCGCCTCGCTGCTCCCTCCGGGCACCCCATGCGCCAAGGTGGACTATGGCAGCGAGGGTGGATTGTTCCAGCGGAGCTGGAACGAAACGCCAGTGCTGATCTGCGGGCCCGGGAGCATTGAAGTCGCACACAAGGCCGACGAGTATGTGGAGCTGGCGCAGATCGAAGCCTGCGACCGCATGCTGGCCGGCCTCGTCGAGTTTCTCTGTCAATGAGTCCTGGCGTCCAGGCCAGCTTCGGCCCAGACGCCTCGGAGACGCTATCAAAATAAAGCGAAGCGGTTCTGGCTAGGCACGCGGCAGCAGACAGTACATGTAGTACCGCAAGGCCACCCCAATGACGCAAAGCCGAACGCCAGAGTCTTTTTGAAAGCGTCTCTTACTTCGTCAGCAGGATGCTGCGGTCGACCGACTGGATATCCGTCTTGCCGCAAAACGCCATGGAGAGATCGAGCTCGTTCTGAATGATGTTCAAGGCCGTGCTCACGCCTTGCTCGCCGAGGGCGCCCAGGCCATACATCATGGCGCGACCGATATACGTGCCACGCGCCCCGAGCGCGACGGCCTTGAGCACATCCTGGCCCGAGCGGATGCCGCCATCCATATGGACTTCCACCCGATCCCCGACGGCTTCCACGATGCGCGGTAATGTGGAGATCGATGACGCGGCGCCGTCCAGCTGGCGCCCGCCATGGTTCGACACGATGATGGCATCGGCGCCGCTTTCCACCGCCAGTCGCGCATCCTCGGGGTCCTGGATGCCCTTGACGATCAGCTTCCCATCCCACCGCTTCTTGATCCATTCGACATCCTGCCAGGACAGACGCGGATCGAACTGCGCCTGAGTCCACTCCACCAGCGACCCGATATTGTCGACGCCCTTGGCATGCCCGACGATATTGCCGAACTGACGGTGTTCGGTACCCAGCATGCCCATGCACCAGCGCGGCTTGCTCGCCATGTTCACAAGGTTGCGCAGGGTCGGCCTGGGCGGCGTGGACAGACCGTTTTTCTTGTCCTTGTGGCGCTGGCCGAAGACCTGCAGGTCCATCGTGACCACGAGCGCCGAACAATTGGCATTCTTGGCACGGTCGATCAGGCTTTCGACAAATGTCCGGTCGCGCAGCACATACAGCTGGAACCAGAACGGATGGCGCCCGGTGGCTTCCGCCACCGCCTCAATCGAGCAGATGCTCATGGTGGACAAGGTGAATGGGATGCCGTGCTGCTTCGCCGCGCGCGCGGCCAGGATTTCTCCATTGGCGTGCTGCATGCCGGTCAATCCGGTGGGCGCGATCGCCACCGGCATGCTGACCGGCTGACCCACCATGGTGCTGGCGGTGCTGCGCTCGGTAATGTCGATCGCCACGCGCTGGCGGAATTCGATACGCTGAAAATCCGCCTCGTTGGCACGGTAGGTATATTCGGTCCATGAGCCGCCGTCGACATAGTCATAGAACATGCGCGGCACGCGCTTTCTCGCCAGGTTGCGCAGATCTTCAATGCACGTCATCTCGGCCATGGGAACTCCCTTGAAAAAAACAAAAAGCCGCCGGATCACCCGATCCGGCAGCTCGTCTGTGCAACCTCGTTACAAATGACGGGTCACCGTGCAGCCTCAAGAACAGGCTCAAGACCGCCCATACGTCATATAGCCGTTCTGGAGCACGATATGGTCAGCGATGTATTTCGCATCGTGCCAGACGCCATAGATGAAGGACGAGGCCCGGTTGACCAGATTCGGCAGGCCCAGGAAATAGATGCCGCCTTCTGCGGAGATACCGCGCTTGTGGAACGGATCGCCCTTGTCGTCGAAGGCATTCTTCACGTTCAGCCAGTTGAAATCAAACTTGAAACCGGTCGCCCAGAGAATCGTGGTGATGCCGGCTTCAGCCAGGTCGAGGCCGAGGATCGGGTTCTTGAGGCAATCCGGGTCCGGCAGCAGCTCCCAGGCGTCAGGTTCCGGCGGAAACGGCAGGCCATTCTCTTCGATATAGGCATCCGCTTCGCGCAGCACGTCGAAGTAGGCGCGGTCGCCTTCGGCGACGTTTTCGGGCAGTCCTGGCTCGAACGTCATGACGCCATCCTTGTAGGATTGGGTCAGACCGACCAGGTTGATGCCTGCGTGCGCGAGGCGGCGGAAATCGACGGTCTTGCCACCTTCATAGCCGCTCACGGCGAAAGCGACGTGCGCCTTCTTGGGCCGGATCCTCACTTCATCCCACAGCCCGAGGGCGCCCAGCCACCAGCAGTAGTCACGTCCCCGGTACGCGCGCGGCGGGCGGTAATGCTCGCCGACCGAGAGATAAACCGTCCTGCCGGCCTGGCGCAGCTCTTCGGCGATCTGCGAGCCAGAAGCGCCCGCGCCCACAACGAGCACCGCGCCTTTCGCCAATTGACCCGGATTCTTGTAGGTCGAGGAATGCAGTTGCTGGATTTTTTCGCTCTCAGGCACGATCTTCGGATAGGCCGGCGTCTGGAACGGGCCGGTTGCGGCAACGACGTTTTCTGCCTCGATGGTGCCATCGGAAGTCGTCACCCTGAAGCCGGGACGCCCTTGATGCCGTTCTACCCGCATGACTTCCACGCCGGTACGGACCGGCGCCTTCAGCATGGCGGCGTAGCTCTCGAAATACTGGGCCATGCGCTCTTTCGGCGGAAAGGTCTCCGGCGAAATGCCATCGAATTTCATCCCGGGAAAACGGTCATGCCAGGCTGGTCCATTCGCGACCAGAGAATCCCAACGCTCCGAGCGCCAGCGCTCTGCGATTCGGCTGCGTTCCAGCACGACATGCTGCACACCCATGTGCGCGAGATGCTCACTCATCGCGATGCCCGCCTGGCCAGCACCGACCACCACGGTGTTGATTTTTTCCACTGACATTTGAATTTCCTAAAAATAATCGCTCCGGTCAGTCGCCCCGGCACGGAAGCATCGACAGAAAGGCGTACTGGCGCCCTGGAGACATCGCTCATCGACAGTGGCCAGTTTGATGAAGCCCGCATCGTTTGAAAATCACGTTTTTCAAACTCATGACTTAGGAAAAAGTAAAGCGCCGGCCGAAGGGTTCCGCACCGCCGCACCACACCCGCGCACCACAAGGCGTTCCGGGCCATCGCATCCGCGCCGCCTGCGCCTGAAAACGGGCATTTCGTTTTTTCCGAGGCGCCGCATCAGTTTCGGCAAAGTCCCGATTCTTACTGTTTGCCTTATTCTGCTTAACAGTCCCAGCTCGGCCTCGATGTCTGTCGTCGGACCCAAGCCTGGAGCACGGCATACTCCTCAATCTCCGGACAACCATGAACGTAGCCAACTCCGAGCCTGCCGCACAGCAACACCACGCTCAGCCCGATACCGCCGTCGGGCTGGAACGGGTGGTCAAGAAGTATCACGACCACACCGTGCTGCATGAGCTCTCGCTGAAGATACGACGCGGGGAATTCCTCACCCTGCTGGGCCCGTCCGGCTGCGGCAAGACGACGCTCCTCAACCTCATCGCCGGCTTTGCGGAAGCCGACACCGGCGAGATCTTCATCGATGGTCAGCCGGTGACCTGCGAGCCGCCGCACATGCGGCAGATCGGCATCGTCTTCCAGAACTACGCGCTCTTTCCCCACATGACCGTGGAGCGCAATATCGGCTATGGCCTGCGCATGCGGGGCGTAGGCAAGGACGAAATCGCACAGCGTGTGAAGCAGGTGATGGACCTGGTGAAGCTCGACGGCCTCGGGCACCGCAAGCCCCGTGAACTCTCGGGCGGCCAGCAGCAGCGCGTGGCGCTGGCGCGGGCGCTGGTGATCCAGCCCAAGGTACTGCTGCTGGACGAGCCCTTCTCGGCCCTGGACAAGAACCTGCGCGGCTCCATGCAGGTCGAGATCCGGGAAATCCAGCGTCGCTTGGGCCTGACCACGGTATTCGTCACCCACGACCAGGGCGAGGCGCTGGCCATGTCCGACCGGATCGCGGTGATGTCGAACGGCATCATTCGGCAGATCGCGTCGCCGGCCGATCTATATCAGAACCCGAAAGACCCGTTCGTGGCGTCCTTCCTGGGCGACGTGAACATCCTGCCGGGGCATTATCACGGCCAGACGGCAACGGATGTGCAACTGCGCCTGGGCTCGGGGCTCATCAGCATCCCGCATGCCCGCCTGGCCGACGCATCGCACGACGGGGAAAGGCTGGACGTGTACGTGCGCCCGGAGCACATCAAGCTTGAGAATCTGCATTCCGAATCGGTGTTGAGCGGCACGGTGATCAATCACGTCTACCAGGGCGATCACATCAATACGTTCATCGACGTGGACATTCCGATGACGGCGCGTCAGGTCGTCACGGTGCGCAGTGCGGGCCTGAGCGCCATGCAGCAATGGCCCATCGGCTCGGTCGCGGGACTTGCGCTGCCTGACGAGGGCGTCAGCATTTTCAGTCCGCAGAAGCGGACGTAAGCATAGATGCAAGATCGCACCGCGAAGGCATGACACAACGCGTCAGACAACGCAGCCTGAGAAAACACACCCATGACCAGTCTCCCCCGCTCGATGCAAGCCATCATCGCCCGTGAACCCGGCGACGCCAGTGTGTTGACGCTGGCCGAGCGCCCCATGCCCGAGCCCGGTGCTGGCGAAGTCCTGCTGCGCGTGCTCGCCGCCGGCGTCAACCGGCCCGACATCATGCAGCGTCAAGGTATCGCGAAGCCGGCGCCCGGCATCACCGACGTGCTCGGCCTGGAAGTCTGCGGCGAAGTGGTGGCCTGCGGTCCCGGTGTGGACAGTCAGCTGATGGGTCGGCGGCTGATGAGCCTGGTGCCCGGCGGCGGCTATGCGCCGTGGTGTACGGCGCCGGTCGATCAGTCCTTCATCGTGCCCGGCACGCTTTCCGATGCCGAGGCAGCCGCCTTGCCCGAGGGGCTGTTCACCGTGTGGCACAACCTGTTCGAGTTGGGCCGCCTGGCCATGGGCGAAACCGTCCTGGTCCACGGTGCAGCCGGCGGTATCGGCACGCTCGCAATCCGCATGGCGCACGCCGCCGGCGCAACCGTCATCGTCACGGACAACGACGAAAGCCGCTTTCCAGAATTGCGCGCCATGGGCGCCGATGCGACGGTCTGCTGGCCCACTACCGATTTCACCGAGGCCTGCCTGAAGTACACCGAGGGGCGCGGGGTCGACGTGGTAATCGATATCGTAGGCGGCGACTATGTCCGCCGCAATCTTGCCGCCATGGCCTTCGGCGGCCGCCATGTCAGCCTGTCCTTCATGCAGGGTTCGGCGGTCAATGTCGAACTGCTGACGCTGATGCAGCGCCAGGTGAGCCTGCACTCGTCCACCATGCGCCCCCAGAGCCATTACGAGAAAACCCGGATGGCTCAGAGCATTGCCCGCCATGTCATCCCGCTGCTGAAGAGCGGACGGGTCAAGCCGCGCATCCACGCCACCTTTCCGCTCGCGGAGGCGGTCGCGTCCCACCAGATGCTGGAGAGCGGCAAGGTCTTCGGCAAGCTGGTCCTGATCCCCTAGAGCCTGTCAATAAAGCATGCTGAAACTTCTTTTCGCTCCGACCTCGCCATTCGTGCGCAAGGTCATGGTCTGCGCACACCTGACGGGGCAGGCCGAATACATCGAGCTGCTGGACAGCGCCGCCCATCCGGTGCGGCGCGACCCGCGCATCGCGGCCCACAACCCGCTCGCAAAGGTCCCGACGCTGATCCTGGAAAATGGCCGGTCCATCTATGACAGTCGGGTGATTTGCGAGTACCTGGCCAGCCGGGCAGGCGCCGCGGACATCTTTCCCGCCTCCGGCCCCGCGCGGTGGACGGCCCTGACCCGCCAGGCGCTCGGCGATGGCCTGCTCGACGCCGCGCTGCTCGCACGCTACGAACGGACGGCGCGCCCCGAGGAAGTCCAGTGGCCCACGTGGCGCGAAGCGCTGCTGACGAAAGTCAGCGCCTGCCTCGAGTCAATCGACGCCATCGCAGCGGACCTGGTGGAAGAACAGCCCACTATCGGTGAAATCACCATCGGCTGCGCGCTGGGGTATCTGGACTTCCGGTTTCCCGAATTCGATTGGCGCGCCCAATACGGCAACGCGGCACGCTGGAATGAGACTTTCCAAAGCCTGCCCGCCATGCAGGCCACGCGCCCCCACGAAGGTTGAGATACAGAGGTCTTTGAACATGAGCAAAAAGGTCACCATCTGGTTCCTGAACGGCCCCAATGCCAATCTTTATGGCCTGGACGCCAACAAGACGTACGGCAGCGACAGCTTTCCGGTGCTGCAGTCACGATGCGAGCAAAAGGCCGAGTCCCTGAATGCCGACCTGCGCTTTTTGCAGTCGAACTACGAGGGACAACTGGTCGACTGGATCCAGGAAGCGCGCGGCGTGGCGGACGGCATCATCATCAATGCGGCCGGCCTGACCTACTCGTCGGTTCCGATCCTCGATGCCTTGCTGTCTTTCCCCGGTCCGATCATCGAAACCCATATGAGCAACATCTGGAAGCGCGAGCCGTTCCGCCACCATTCCTACATCTCCAAGGCTGCGGATGGCGTGATCGCCGGGCTGGGCGGCGACGGCTACGAATTTGCCATCGAGGCCGTCACGCGGCTGGTACAGAAGGGCAGAGCAGCGGTCTGATTTCCCACGCGCACGCGGAGCGGCAGCAAGGTGTACTCTCGCTGCCGTCCTTGCCATTTTCCTCAATGCAGTTGCCAAGATGCCAATTTCTGAAGACACCCCCTCGGGCGCGCTGGCCTTCTACAGCGCATTCGACGATTTCGACACGTGGAAGCGCGCGCTCCAGGCCCAGCTGCCGAATCTGAAAGTCATTCACTCCAGCGACATCACGCGGCCGGCCGACATTCACTACGCGCTCGCCTGGAAGCCGCCGGAGAATTTTTTTGCCGGGATGACGAACCTGCGCCTGATCGTCAATCTGGGGGCGGGGGTGGATTCACTGGTCCAGCGGCAGGATCTTCCCCCAGGCATTCCGATCACACGGCTCACGGACCCGCAGATGGCTCGCATGATGGCGGGGTACGTGCTGTTCTCTGTGCTGCGGCACGCCCGGGACATCCCGTACTTCGAGCAGGCGCAGCGGCGGGGTGAGTGGGCCTACCGTCATCCCCGTTCTCCGGAAGACATCCGCGTGGCGGTTCTGGGGCTCGGTCAGCTGGGCGCGAAAGCGGCCCACGAACTGCAGCGCCAGGGGTTCAAGGTGATCGGCTGGTCGCGCAGCCCGGCGCAGATCGAAGGCGTGGAGTGCTTTGCCGGACTGGAAACGCTCGACACCGTGCTCGGACAGGCGGACATTGTCGTCGTGATGCTGCCGCTCACGCCGCAGACGGCTGGCATCCTGGATCGGGCGCGACTCGAGCGGCTGCCGCGAGGCGCGGCCTTCATCAACGTTGCGCGGGGCGCACTGGTCGATCAGGCGGCGCTCACGGACCTGCTCCAAAGCGGCCACATCGGCGGGGCAACCCTGGACGTTTTCGAGCGCGAACCTTTGCCTGCCGGGGATCCGCTGTGGAGCATGCCCAATGTACTGATCACCCCCCACCTGGCTTCGGTGGCGATTCCGTCATCCGCGGCAAGACAGATTGCGGAGAATATTATTCGCGTTTCCGCCGACGAATCGCCGGACAACATCATCGATCCAGCACGCGGATATTGAGGTATGGACTACGTCCGGCGCAATGCGCCGGACGCGTGGAACGGACGAGAGACGCGATCAAAATAAAGCGAATCGGTTCTGGCTAGACGGCGAAGCAGGGAACTCGGATCGCGAGCCGAATTGAGGGATGGCCGGGATTCGTAAATATCTTAGGCTTCAGATATTTGCTTTGTACTAAACCGCTGACGCGGTAGTGGGAGGGAAGCGGAGGGCCGCGCCAAGAACGGGACGACGAGCAGGGGGGGGCGCCAGCGCGGCCCGGCCACCCGCGAGTCGAGCGGGGCATGACCACGACGTGACGTTTTAGGCACGTGCCGGCTCGTCTCCACGCAGTGAGCACGGGACTAGAGTGCTTGCTACTTGTCGGGTTCGCTGACCTCGATTAGCCTGCTATCGATGTCGACTCTTCGCTGCGCTGCGATACCCATTTGATGCCAGAACGCTCGACCACCCGATATGGCAAGGCGCTGCAGCGCCTGCGCCAGGTCTTTTCCCCGTTGAACCTGGGGGCAGCGGCGTGGCTGATTGCAACATGGGCGTTCGCGGCGTTTCAGCTCGTGAGCGAGCGGGACCGCTTGCTGCACGACGCCGCGGAGCGTACCCAGGCGCAGGCCCAGGCGTTCGGCGCGTACTCGAAATCCAGCATCCTGCGGCTGTCCGAGTTCCTCCTCGACCTGCGCGCCAGTTGGCTGGTCGGCCAGCCGGGCTTCATCGACATGGTGCGTGAGCGGGAGAACCTGGTGGTAGACCTGTCGTTCCAGGTGGCAGTGATCGACAAGCATGGCCGGCTCATCTACTCGTCCATCGCCCCGCCCGCGCCCGGCGAGAAGGTCGACCTGAGCGGGCGCGAGCATTTCCAGGTCCATCACAACGCGGGCGGGCGCGACATGCTGTTCATCAGCGACCCGGTGAAGGGCAAGGTCTCGCGCAAATGGTCGATCCAGTTCACGCGCCCCATCCTGCGCGCGGGCAACTTCGACGGGGTCATCGTGGTCTCGGTCAGTCCGGAACAGTTCGCCAGCTTTGCGCAGACGTTCACTAACCGCGATGGAGAGGTGGCGTCGGTCATCAAGACTTCCGGCCAGGTCATTGCGCGCGTGCCGGCCCTGGAGGGCACGCTGGCACGGGCGGTCAGCAACAGGCCGTACCTCGCCAGCGAGTCGCCCCAGTCTGGTAGTTATCGGGCGGTGTCGGGCTCCGAAGGCGTGGAGCGGGTCTTCGGCTATTACCGTGTGCCGGAGTTCGGGCTCAGTTTCGTGGTGGGCGAGTCGGTCGGCCTGGTGCTGGCGCCCTACGAGGTCTATCGCCGCGTTGCCTTGGCCGGTGCCATTGCTTCCACGCTGCTGCTTGGCCTGTTGTACTACAGCCTGCGCCGCTCCATGGCGGAGCGGCGGCGCCATATGGAGGAGATGCGGCTGGCTTCGCTGGTCTATTCGTCCAGCAGCGAGGCCATGGTGGTGACGTCGCTCGATGGCACCATCATCGACGTGAATCCGGCCTTTGCCGCCGCCACCGGCTTTACAGTCGAGGAGATCAAGGGCCGCTCGGGCCATAGCGTCGGCGGGGCAGGCAATGCGGCAGGGCTGGTCGAACGCCTGCGGGCCACCGTGGCAGCCAAGGGCAAATGGAGCGGCGAATTCTCGATCCGCCGCAAGGACGGCAGCGAGTTTCCCGCCTACCTGACCGTGGATACCTACCTGGCCCACGCGTACGGCGAGCGCCGCCGCGTTGCGCTGATCCATGACATGACCGAGAAGCGCCAGGCGGAGGAAGTCATCCGACACCAGGCGAATTTCGATGCGCTCACGGATCTGCCCAACCGCCGCCTGTTCTTCGACCGGCTGGAGCAGGAAATCGAGCGTTCGCGCGGCACGCAGGATGTGCTGGCGCTGCTGTTCATCGACCTGGATCGCTTCAAGGAGGTGAACGATACCCTCGGCCACGACCAGGGCGACCTGTTGCTGCTGGAGGCGGCGCGGCGCATTGCGGCATCGGTGCGCGCGTCGGATACCGTGGCGCGGCTGGCCGGCGACGAGTTCACCGTGATCCTGCCCGCGGTGGGCGATGCCGGCGTTGTCGGGGATATTGCCCAGGCGATCCTGGAGGGGATTGCCGCGCCTTACCGCCTGGCCGGCGAGCTGGTGGTGGTGTCTGCCAGCATCGGCGTGGCGACCTACCCCAAGGACGCCGATAACGCCGAGGCCATGCTGGTGTGCGCCGACCGGGCGATGTTTGCCGCCAAGCAGGAGGGCCGCAATCGCTGGAAGGTCTTCACCCAGGCGCTGCTGCAGGCGGAGAGGGAGCGCCTGCGCATCACGCAGGACCTGCGCACGGCCCTGGTGTCCGGGCAGTTCGCGCTGCACTACCAGCCCATTGTCAATCTGCGCACGGGCAAGGTCTGCAAGGCCGAGGCCCTGATCCGCTGGGACCATCCGGTGCGCGGGCCGATCCGCCCGGCCGATTTCATTGCCGTTGCGGAGGAATCCGGCCTCATCATCGACATCGGCCGCTGGGTGCTGACGGAAGCGCTGGACCAGCTTGCGCGCTGGCAGGTGCTGCTGGGCAAGGGCTTCCAGATCTCGGTCAATAAATCACCAGTGGAGTTCTGCGCGCCCGCGAGCGGGCCCGAGTCCTGGTCCAGCATGATCGAGCGCAGGAACGTGCCGGTGGGCAGCCTCGTCATCGAGATCACCGAAGGCTCGCTGATGGAGCAGAACGCCGATGTCATGGACCAGCTCTCCCGCTTCCAGGCAGCCGGCATGGAGATCGCGCTCGACGACTTCGGCACCGGCTACTCGTCCTTGTCGTACCTTCGGCGCTTGGACATTGACTACATCAAGATCGACCAGTCCTTCATTCGCTCGCTGACGCGCGGCCCGGACGACGTGGCCTTGTGCCGCGCCATCATCAGCATGGCGCATGCTCTGCGCATCCGCGTGATTGCCGAGGGCGTCGAGACCGAGTCGCAGCGCGACATCCTGCTGGCTGCCGGCTGCGACTACGGGCAAGGCCACTTCTTCTGTCCGCCGGTGGAGGCCAGCGCGTTCGAGGCCTTCGTGAGCGCCGTGACCTGAGGCGAGCGGTGTCCTTCGGTGCCTTGGTCGGGGGCCTGCATCAGGCTGGAGGCGGCGGTGGTGGCCTGCCCTTGAGCGCACGGCGGAGCAGGGAGCGGCTGGCCGATCTCGAGCACGAGGTCAGGAGCAGCGTCGATGAGAAGTAGTTGATGATTCCCGCAAGCAAAAAGACCGCCGCTGCTTGGTGCAGGATGTGGGGGAACGGCAGCGGCGGGGCCGTCCATCAAAGTCATGCAGATGGGATGGTAATGGAGTGTACGAAGCGTCGCTATTGGCCGTTTGACTGAGCACCTTCGGTAGGTGTCGGCGCGCCTAAGGCCGGGGCGTCATGCCTTCGGCTGATCCCTGGAGCGCCGTCGTGCCGGTGGCGGCCAGCAGCCGGTAGCCGTCGTATTTTTATATGTACCTCGATCGTTGTTGCGATAGCCCTGAGTGCTGACTCGCCAGAGTCGAGGCCCATGGGGGCGCGCGACGCCGTTGTGATGAAAGGTGCACCGGGCCTCATGCCTAGCGCGCACGGAGATATCTGAAGAACTCTACGCCTTCCTGCAGGCGCCGTTTCATCATCTCCCAACTCACCAGCATTTCGCGGACGATTTCCCAGATCTTGGTTGGTCTGAAATAAAAGCGCTTGTAGAACTCCTCAACGCCAAGGTAGATCTCTTCGCGCGACAGGTGCGGATAGCCGATAGTGGAAGCCTGGGTGCCTGCCGAATTGATGAGGGCGATGACCTTGCCTTCATTCAACCATCCGTTTTCGACCGCTTGCTTATGAAGGACGGTACCCGGATAGGGCGCAGCGAGTGACACCTGGATCGTGTGGGGATTGATCTCTTTCGCGTATTTGATCGTCTTCTGGATTGTTTCGTGCGTCTCGCCGGGAAGCCCAAGAATGAACGTGCCGTGGATCTTGATGCCGAGCTTGCGGCAATCGTCACTGAATCGGCGGGCCATATCGGTCCGCAGGCCCTTCTTGACGTTCACGAGAATCTGGTCGTCGCCGGATTCGTACCCGACCAGCAAGAGCCGCAACCCATTTTCTTTCATCACCTTAAGTGTTGAATAGGGCACGTTCGCCTTTGCGTTGCACGACCACGTCACGCCTAACTTGCCAAGACCACGAGCGATCTCCTCGGCTCTCGGTCTGAGATCCGTAAAGGTATCGTCGTCGAACATGATCTCTTTGATTTCGGGCATGTTGTCCCTAATCCATTTCACTTCTTCGAGAACGTTCTCTACCGAACGCGTGCGGTAGCGATGACCCCCGACCGTATGCGGCCAGAGGCAAAAGGTGCACCTGGATTTGCAGCCTCGCCCCGTGTAGAGCGACAGATACGGATGTTTGAGGTAGCCGCTGAAGTAGTTCTCCGGTGTCAGGTCGCGCTTATAGATGGGCGAAACGAACGGTAACTGGTCCATGTCTTCGAGAATGGGTCGGGCGTCGTTGTGCATGATCCCGCCGTCGGGCAGACGATAGCTCAGACCTAGAATCGATTCGAACGGGAGGCCCTGCGCGATCTCGCGACAAGTGAAGTCGAATTCTTCACGGCACACGAAGTCGAGTGCGTCGCTCGCGGTCAGTGAGCCGTGAGGATCGACGGCGACTTTTGCCCCGATCATCCCAATGAGGATCGGGGGCTTGCGCCGTTTTAAGTGCTCTGCGAATTGAACGTCACTCTGGAACGATGGAGAGCTCGTGTGAATGATGATCAGTTCGTATTCCTGAGCAATGTCGAGTGTCGTGTCCAGCGACAGGCCATCTGCGGGAGCATCCACGACGCGGCTATCCTCGACCAGCGCAGCGGGCTGGACGAGCCACGTCGGATACCAGAATGATCGAATCTCGCGCTTCGTCTGGAAGCGTGAGCCCGCTCCGCCATCGAAGCCTTCAAATGAAGGTGCCTGGAGAAACAGCGTTTTCATTAATGCCCTCGAAGAGAATAGTCGGCGTGGCCGGGATCAGTCACCCGCACGGACTCGCCAGGCATCGGCGATGTTCGCGAAGTGTTTCGAAGCCTTCAAAAAGATGACAATTACTGGATAGTTGCTTTGGACGTCGTCCTCTCCTGTGGGCCTATGGGAACGGGAGCGCAGCGATTCGCCTCATCATCATCGTTTCAGAGCAGCACGACAGTTCACCCGGGTAGCGAGGCAGCGGCTATCGCTGGGGAGCAGGAGGCGGATCAAGAATACTACGACTTGGGGTCTCGGCATGGCGAAAAATTGGCCTTTTCACCGTCGGTCGTTAAAGCGCGATCACGTTGAAGGTGGAAGGTCGTATAAACCCGGTGTCGATGCCTGTCGATGCCCAGCTTACCGAAACACACACCTAAGAGGCAACACCCGCGGCGATCGGACGCCGCGTTTGCCGGCATTGGCGATTCATCCTGTACTAGACTAACTCTGCGCGGCCCGCGGCGTCACCTCAGGCATCAAGCGGCGTCCGGAGCCGCGTGCAGCACCGGGCACATCGTCGAATCCGCTACGGAATGCACGGATCCGCGCGATCACAGCGCTAAGTGCTCCAAAGAGGGAGGCGATGCATGACGCAAGATCGAGTCGATACGGACGGTGTTCCTGTTGGCAATGGCCAGCACATTAGCCCGGCCGAATTTTTGCTGATGGCAGGCTTTCTTGCGTATCGGGCTCCCATGGCGCCGATCGCTGCCCGAGTTGCGGCCCGACGCGTTCTCGATGCCGTACTCGGGGCAGCGGCAGCTCACGGGTTTGCAGATTCGGATGCTCTCGAGACGATGATGGCGTGCGCCGAAAAGTCTGCGCGCATATGGACGCTTGCGGAGCAGGCCACCGCCGCAGTCGGGGATACGGTCGCCTACCTGCGCGTGATTCGCTGCGCCGGCGTATCGCTGGACGTGAACCCGTAAGCGCGCTCATCGCGTCATGGTATTCGTCTCCGAGGTTCAGGGAAACGGCTTCAAATCGCTTCAGGAGGTCCAGAAGGTCAGTTTTGAAGTCAAGCAAGGTCCCAAGGGGAAACAGGCAGCGAACATCAAACCGCCGTGAATTTTCCGCGCCGCAAACGCATCCTGTCAGGGCAGAGATCGGGCCCATGCGTGGTCCGCTGTGGGTCTGGAGTAGGGTAGCACGGCAACTCGCAGCGGAATCCCTCAGGGGTTTGCTGGCCCTGCTCACGATCGTCGCCTCGGCTCTAGCTGCCTAGCTATCTTCCTTCCACCGGACTTGCTTTGCGGGCGTAAAAGGCCGACACCTCTTCCATCTCCTGCGCGCTCATCCCCCGCACCATGTTACGCATCTGTGCTTCTGGATCGTTGTGGCGATTGCCTTGCGCGAAGGCCTTGAGTTGCCCTACCAGGTATTCCTTTGGCATGCCTTCCAGCCACGGGGCGCCCAGCTTCTGGTCGACGCCGCCGTGGCAGGAAATGCATGGCGCTATATTGCGCATCGGGTCCCCGACGCGGACCAGCGACGGGAGCGACTCGTCGTAGGTAGTCGGGGAGGTTCTTGCCTTGGGCAGGGAAGCAAAGTAAGCGGCCAGGTCTTCGATGTCCTTGTCGGGCAGACGCGTTGCCAGAGCCTCCATGATCGGACTTGCGCGCTTGCCGCTCTTGTAGTCATGCAATTGCTTGATGACCACCTCGGGATACTGCCCGGCAAGATTGGGCGCGTTCGAGATGCTCATGCCTTGCGCGCCATGGCACATGGTGCAGTTGAGTGCGAGCGTTGCGCCCCGGCCGATCGAATCGCTGGGGGCGGCCCGCGCCATGTCGCGCTCGAGCACGACATTGGACGAGCCGGGTCCGTCCTTCACGGCTGCTCCGCTGCTCCAGGCGGCGGGTACGCCGGCCGCGCGGCAAATGCTGGCCCAGATTCCCTGGGCGGTGAAGTCGCCATGGACGGACGGCAGCCACACGAAGCCTACGAGTATCGACAGGACGGTCAAGGCCGAAAGGAACACCACGCTCCAACGGAACCACGGGTTGCGCCATGCATACATGCCGCCTTCGTGCATCATCGGCTCCCGATTGGTACCACCGGCACGGATGCTTCCTTCAGGGACGCCAGTTGCACGATGGGGTATCCGTAGTTGACGACGGTGAGGCTGATCATCATCGCCACCCACAGGCCAAATCCGTTCAATGCCACCGGCGCCGGAGCGCCTGCGTGGACAGGCTCGCTGAAGCTATAGGGCGCGGGACCTGCCGTGCCTTTGCGCGCGCGCGCCAGGACGAAGATAAAGAGAAATGCGGAAATGACAAGCAACAAGCCACCCGCTGCCGATGCTGTCACTGTCCACGCTTGCGGGTGGATAGCCGGATGCGTGTAGTCGTAGTAAGCCATGCGTCGCGGCATGCCAAGCAGCCCCACCAGGTGCCATGGCAGCGACAACACTAGCATGCCAACGAACCATAGCCACAGTTGCAACTTCATGATTCCTGTTGACAGCGGTTCGCATTGCGTCAGTTGTGGCCATAGGTCATACGCGACCACCATGTACATGATGACGATTGCCCCGGCAAAGATGAGATGAAAGTGGCCGGTGACCCACTGCGTGTTGTGGATGGTCTCGTTGAGCTGGTAGCTCATGTTGATCAGGCCCCCCGCACCGCCGAAGCCAAGCATGATGAAGGAGAAGGTCACCGCCAACATCACGGGGTTGTCCCAAGGCAGCGCCTTGACCCAGCCGAACGGCCCTTTGCCGCCACGCAGCCTTCCGGCAATCTCGACCGACGCGACGATGGTGAACACGGTCAACAGCGTCGGCACGGACACCATGGCGGTCATCGCCGCGTGCACAAACTTGAACCCGGCACCCACTTGTGGGTCGGCGAACAGATGGTGGATACCGATGGGCATCGAGAACACCAGGAAGAGGACGAATGCGACGCGCGCCATCGTATCGCTATACAGCCTTCCTCCAATCGCACGTGGCACGATCGTATAGAACGCGATATACGCCGGCATCAGCCAGAAGTAGACGATGGCATGCAGGGTCCACGAGAAAAAGACCCGCGCCAGGCCCGCGTTGATGGTGTCGGTCAGGCCAAGCGATGCGGGAAGGATTAGCACGAGCACTTCGATGGCGGCGCCCAGCGACGTCCAGGCCCACAGGTAGGCACCCGCGACGTTACCAAACATCGCCAGCGGAACAGTTGCGCCGGGATTGTCTTTCTTCCACGCCCTCAGGTTGATGGCCATCAGCGCAACCCAGATCCAGGAGCCCACGACCACCAGCACGACGCCAAGATAGTAGAACGGGCTTCCAATCATGGGCGGGTAGAACGTGTACAGGATCGACGCCTTGCCAATCGCCATGGTGACGGCTGCCATCGCGGTGCCGCCCACCACCAGCCAAAAGCCGCCCCAGGCCCATCGCACGCCGATCAATGGCCTTTTCAGCGCAAGTTCCGTGATGGCATAGCCGAAGCCCATGGCTACCAGTGTGGGCAGCACGTAAGCCATCACGGTGCCGTGTGCCGTCACCGATCGATAGTAGTGCTCCGGGTTGTTGATCCACGCATGCAGCGGGCTGCGAATGTACATCTGCCATTCGCCAAGCAGGATCGCGCCGAGGAAGGCGACGAAGGCGACCCAGAAATGGGCCAGCACGAGTCTTCTAGCGAGGAACACAGGTCAGCCTTTCTTCTGTACGCGTCTTGGCGAGAAACTCGTCGCGCGCTAGCACTTGTACGCGACCCCACATGGCTTCATGTCCGGTGCCGCAGTATTCATGGCACGGCATCAATTGCTCGCCCGTAGTGCGAAACCTGGTGGTGAACGTCGACACGAAACCCGGGATCAGCATCGTGTTGGCATTGGTTGTTCCGACGATAAAGCCGTGTACGACGTCGGTGCTGGTGGCACGGAAGGTAATGGGCACGTCTGCGGGTACGACGATGCATTGCGGCACGAAAGAGTACTGCTGGGCTACGACGCGGACGATCACCTTGCCGTCATTGTCCATTGCGGTGCCCAAGTTGCTTTCAACGAATTCGCCCCGGATGTGCAAGGTCTTCACGTCGATGGTCTCTACCCTGGACGGCGGCATGGCCGCCCAGTGAAGGCTGGTGATGATCATCACTGCCACCAGGGAGGCGATGATGATCCCAACGACGATGGCCCAGCGGCGTTCTGCCGCGACGGCGACAAATTCCGCGTGGTGGCTGCCGTCGTTTGCCGGGGAGTTGGTATCGGCGCTCACTGAACCACGCCTCGCGGCAGATAGACAAACAGATAGAAGCCGAAATAGATGGCAATCACGATGGCGGTCGCGACGCCGGCTATCGCAAACGTCCCCGACGGGCCGCGGCTGACGATCCGAGCGACTTCCACGTCCAGTTGTCTCGCTTCCTCACTCTCAATGGGATCGGCCATCACTTTCCTCACTCAGGAAGCAGCGTACGAAGATCGTTGGCCTGGGCCGGTGTCACGGGCGTACCGCTATTGCCCCAAGCAACACGGATATACGTGACTACGGCAGACGCCTCTTGATCGTTCAGGATATGCGAGAAGGGGGGCATGCCATGAGGCCGCGGGTTCTTCGCGGTACCGGGCGCATAGCCGCCGTTGAGCACCATGCGAATGGAATTGACGGGCGACAACATGGTGAGGGACTGATTGCCCGCCAGTGGGGGAAATGCCGGCGGCTGCCCTTTGCCTTCCGCGCCGTGGCAGACAGCGCATTGCAGTGCGTACACCTTGCGGCCCAGTTCCATCACAGCCGGATCGACCAGGCGCGCCTGGCTGGTGGGAGGCGGTTCGGCATCCCGTTGCGGCAATGCCTTGAGATAGACCGCCATCGCCTCGACGTCGGCATCGCTAAGATACTGAAGGCTGTTGTAGACGACCTCGGCCATCGGGCCATACACCGTCGCCCGGTGCGAAACGCCAATTTGCAGGAGGTCCGTGATGTCCTTGATGGACCAGTTTCCTAGCCCGGCCTCCTGGTTGGAGGTGAGTGAAGGCGCATACCAGTTCTGGTTGGGGATCATGCCGCCTTCGAATGCTTTCGACTCGCTCGAACCGCCCAACATATTGATAGCCGTATGGCACATCGCGCAGTGCCCCAGGCCCTGTACGAGATATGCGCCGCGGTTCCATTGCGCGGATTGCTTGGAATCAGCGGTGTACTCGCCCTCCTTGAAGTACAGCGTTCTCCAGCCGATCAAAAGTTCGCGCTTGTTGAAGGGGAAGCGCAGCTCGTGCGCGCGATTGGCCTGCTTTACCGGTGCGACGGACATAAGATAGGCGAAGATCGCATCCGAGTCGGCCCGTGTCACTTTGGTATAGGAGGCGAACGGCATGGCCGGATACAACAGCGCCCCGTCACGCGAGACGCCGGTGTGCATCATCCGGTAGAAGTCGTCGGCGGTCCATTGGCCAATGCCGGTTTCGTCGTCTGGCGTAATGTTAGGAACATAGAGGCTGCCAAAAGGCGTAGCCATCGCGCGGCCTCCCGCGAACGGCTTGCCGTTTGGTGCCGTATGGCAGGCCACGCAGTCGCCGGCGCGGGCGAGATACTCTCCGCTGCCGATGATCTGAGTTGTCGCATTGATGGGCCGGGCGTCCGTTTTTTCAGGAAGCCTGCTGGGGCGGAACCAGTACATGGCGACCACGGCTACGGCCAGCAGGACTGCAACTCCGATCCCAATACGCGCGCTCGTTCGCATATGGCTTATCGCTGGCTGCCGCACGCCAGAGGCATGCGCACAAGGTTGGACGACTCGGGAGACAGATCCTTCGGCGCGGGCTGCTGCGACAACCACGCTGCTACCGCCGTTATATCGCTATCGGAAAGCCGCGTAGCAATGCGCTTCATGCAATCGGGCTCGGCGGCATGCCGGTCGCCGACGCGCCAGCGCGTTAGCTGCGCCACGATATAGGTAGGGCGTAGCCCGATCAAACCTGGAATGCCCGGCTCCATGCCAGTCAGCCCGGCCCCATGGCACGTCGCGCACGCGGGGACATTCTTGCTGGCATCGCCTGTGCGTACCAGGGCCTGGCCTCGTGCCACCGTGACGGGATCCGTGGTTCCGGCCTCCTGGGCCGCGAACGGTGGTCTTTGCTTGGCGAAGTGGTCGGCGATTTCCCGCAGGTAGGCATCGGGCAGGTATGCGACCAGGTAGTTCATGGGCGGGTACTTGCGGGTTCCGTCCCGGAAGGCCACCAGTTGATTGTAGAGATAGCCCGCGGGCTTTCCGGCGATACGTGGGTAGTAACCGTTGCTCGTGCCTTGTCCGCTCTGGCCATGACAGGTCACGCATCCCTGCACCCTGGCCTCCAGCGACTCAACCTGCTTGAACGCAGGGACAGCCTCGGCCGTAGCCTGTGCCAACGCCCATCCGGGGGCGCAAAGCAGGCATGCGAGGAAAACCGCCGGTCTTGGTCTTCGCATTGAATTGTGACGTCGTCACCCCTTTGGCGAAACACCTACCATTGGCAGAGGCGGGCGCCGGGCGCCGCCACGCCAGCTATTCCTGCCGCCTGAGAGTTGCGCTGCGTTGTGTTTGCTGCGCTAACAGCGTAGGCGGTCACAATGGCTAAAGTCAATGTACTCTTCGCGACCTATCGCGTGGAGCGCAGGCTCGCTGGCAAACTTGGTCTTGGGACCGAGAGGCTTTACAGCCCCCTTCCCGGGACGTCCTTCGTCAGGAACCTCACGTCGGTGGGAAATCCGCCTACCGGCGCCGCTAAGTATCTTCAGCCCACTCCCCCGGTAGATAGACTTGGTAGCCAAAGAAGCACTGACTGCGACTTGACAGTTGTCCTGCTTCCCAATTCGCTCAAAACCCATAACTAACCGAAGCCAAGACCCGATTCTCCTGATGCACCCCAAACCGGTTATACCCCCCAATAATCCACTGAAGCCCTGCGCTAAGCGGCGTCCCGGGAATCGGCGCGGCAAGCGCCAGTGTGAGATGCCGGAAGGCTCCGCTGTACGGCGTATTCCCCGCAAAGCATCCATTGACGACAAACGCGCCATGTGGCCCGCATGAAGTCCCGCTGAGCGTATCAGTGGTGCCAAGGTACTTTCCCTCCTTCTTGTACGTGTATGCCCCCACCGTGCCGGTGAAGGTAATGCCATAGGGCAAGGTCTTGGTATAGACCAGCGTCCAGTACGTATCCCCCTTGTTCCCCCACACCACATCGTTGAGCAGCGTCTGCGCATTCAGGCTGAACGGCCCATAGCTCAGGCCGAGCCTGGATTCCAGCGCATTGGCATGGGAGCCATTGATGTAGTAATAGGCCGTCATCCCGACCGTGTAGCCGAGGTCCCCGACGATCTTCCCGCTATAGGCCCCGTAGAAATCGTTCTCGATCGACTTCGCGGTCTGGAAGCTGGTGATCGAGCGGTCGCTGTAGGAGTTGCCCAGTTGCTGGTACGAGTAGTTGATCATCGACGCCCAGTAGCCGATGCTCCAGCCGCTTTCATGCGCCAGGTCCACGCCCCATTGCAGTGCTGGCCGCGAGGATTCCGGGGCGTCGCCGCCGGCGTTACCCAGTGGGGCGCCGTTGCCGTAGGTGGTGGTGGCGCCGCGCAGGACATAGCGGGAGACGGCGTCGAGATGGCCCGTGAACGTGTAAGGGCCGGCCGGCTCCGCAGGTGCGGCTTCCGGCGCATTCGCCTCGGCGGCTTGGGCGGCTTGGCCGCTATCCTGGGCCGTGACCGGCGCTGCGCAGGCTAGCAGCGCGCAAGCGGCCAGCCACGCGGGAACCACGCGCGGCGACGACGGACGATGGGAGGGCGTGCCTGTAGTAGGGGCGAACATGGTGGAACTCACGGTTGGGACCAGTGGGTGGATGGGAACAAAAAACGGCAAACAGGAGAGAACGGCGGGGGGCTCAGTGCGGCGGCGGCTCCGTGCCGATGGCTGCCTGGTGGGCGCGCCACGCCCGCCAGCCGCCAAATTCCGTGATGTCGGTCGCGCCGGCTATGCCGCACGGTTCGCAGATAAAGCCTGGAACGCTGCTGCCGTCGGCCAGTACGGTGCGGCCGATACCGAGGGGCGCGGGAATGCCGGCGGCGAAGCTGCCGAAGCGGGCCTCGGGCATCTCCCATACTTCGACCTCGATGGCGGCACCTTCGGCTTGCCCCACGCGTACAAGGCCGGGCCGCTGCACGCCGGCGCCGGCCAGCGCGTAGAGGCGGTAGCTCGGCGCCGTGCGGGTACGTGCCAGCAGGCGCGCGCCACGCTCGGCCAGCTGGTGGTGCAGGGGCTGGCCTTGCAGGTGGGCGCCGCAGACGGCGACTTGCAGCTGGCCGCTGCGCCCGGCGGGCGGCACACTGGCGGCGGCGGGCAACGTCCTGCCCGTTGCGCCCATCGTGGCCGCGCGTCCTTGCAGGGCATATTGCCAGCGCCGCGCCAGATGCAGCAGCGGCACGTCCTGGTGGGCCGGCGCGACCAGCGTGATGCCGAAGGGCAGACCGTCGGCGAGGAAGCCGGCGGGCACGGCAATGCCGGCGCAGTCCAGCAGGTTCATGAAGTTGGTGTACAGGCCCAGCTCGCTGTTGCGCGCGACCGGCTCCGCCAGCATGGCGGCGATGGTCGGATGCCCAGGTACGGTGGGCAGCAGCAGGGCGTCCGCCTGGGCCCAGGCGGCTTCGCTCTGGCGCTGCAGCGCGCGCAGCCGGTACATGGCGGCGAAGGCATCGGCGGCCAGCGGTGTGGCGCCGCCCAGCGTGATCTGCTGCGTGACCGGGTACAGCGAATGCGGATGCGCATCGACGAAGGCGCGGATGGCCTGGTAGCGCTCGGCCACCCAGGGGCCTTCGTACAGCAGCCGGGCGGCTTCGAGGAACGGGGCGAAATCAATCTCGACCAGCTCGGCGCCCAGCGCGCGGGCATGCGCGCACGCTTGGGCGAAGGCGTCGGCATAGCCTGGCTGGAAGAAGCGCAGCTGCCCCGGCGCCGGCACGCCGAGGCGGAATGCAGCAGCGACGCCGAAGTCGAAACCATGCGGCTGGACCGGGCGCGCATAGGGGTCGTCGGCATCGAAGCCCTGCGCCACCGCGAACACACGGTGCGCGTCGTCGGCGGTCAGCGCGAAGACCGAGGGCGTATCGAGCGAGCGGCAGGCCGGCACCACGCCGCTGGTCGACAGCAGACCGCAGCTCGGCTTGAGCCCCACCAGGTGATTGAACGCGGCGGGCACGCGGCCGGAGCCCGCCGTGTCGGTGCCCAGCGCGAAGCTCACCTGCCCCAGGGCCACCGCCACGGCGGAGCCGGAGCTGGAGCCGCCGGAGATGCGCTCGGGATCGAAGGCATTGTGGCAGGCGCCATAGGGCGAGCGGGTGCCGTTGAGCCCGGTGGCGAACTGGTCGAGGTTGGTCTTGCCCACGGCAATGGCGCCGGCATCCAGCAGCCGTTGCACCACGAAAGCACTGCGGGCCGGCATATAGGTGTAGTCCGGGCAGGCGGCCGTGGTCGGCACGCCGGCCAGGTCGATGTTGTCCTTGATCGCGAACGGAATGCCGTACAAGGGCAGGCCGGCCGGCCCGTTCTGTTCCAGCTCCCTTGCCCGGGCACGCAGGGCCGTGGCGTCGAGGCGATGGATCCACGCGTGATGCGGATCGTGCTCTGTCGCCGCAATCACCGCTTCGATGACCTCGGTGGGCGTGCGTTCGCCGCGTTGGTAAGCCGCTTGCAGCGAGGCGATATCGAGCGAGAAGGGGACCGTCATGCTGCCTCCTTCGCTGCCACGCTTTGCGGCACCACGATGACGACTTCCTGCCCGGCGCTCACGGGCGCGCCTTCGCGGCAGGCCACGCGCCAGGCGTAGCCGGCGCAAGGCGCCGTGATGGCAAACTCCATCTTCATCGATTCCACGATGGCCAGCGTGTCGCCCTCGGCCACCGCGTCGCCTTCCTTTACCAGCACGCGCCACACGCTGCCGGGTACCTGGCTGCACACCACATGGGCTTGCTCCGGGAGTTCGGTGGCGTGGGCCGCAGCGGCGGAGGGCGCCTGCGTTTCGTCCACGTACTCGGCCTGCCCGAGCGCGCGCCAGCGTTCCCGCTCCGCGCCGAACGCGGCTTGCTGGCATTGCCTGAACGCCGCGATATCCGTTGCATGCTTGTCCAGGAAGCGACGGTAGTCGCGCATGCCAAACGTGCCTTGCTCGATGCGCAGCGGATAGCGACCCGCGGGGAAGTCGCGCCGGATCTTGGTGAGATCGTCTTCGCTGACAGGATAGAAGCGGATCTGGTCGAAGAAGCGCAGCAGCCACGGCTTGCCCGCGTCGAAGTCGGCGGCGCCGCTTTGCGCGTCGCGCCAGCGGTTCCACATCTGCAGCGTGCGGCCAACGAACTGGTAGCCGCCGGGCCCTTCCATGCCATAGACGCACATATAGGCGCCGCCGATGCCCACCGCGTTCTCCGGCGTCCAGGTGCGGGCCGGGTTGTACTTGGTGGTGACCAGCCGGTGGCGCGGGTCCAGCGGCGTGGCCACGGGCGCGCCCAGGTACACGTCGCCCAGCCCCAGCACCAGGTAGCTGGCATCGAAGACGATGCGCTGCACCGCCTCGACCGAATCGAGCCCGTTGATGCGGCGGATGAACTCGATATTGCTAGGGCACCACGGCGCGTCCGGGCGCACCGATTGCATGTATTTGTCGATGGCCAGCCGCGTGGCGCTGTCGTCCCACGATAGCGGCAGATGCACGGTGCGCGATGGCACGACGAGGTCGTCGGTATCGCCCAGCGCATCGTCCGCGGCCAGGATGGTGTCGATCAGGGCGGCACGCGCGAGCCGGCGCGGGTCGAAATGCACCTGCAGCGAGCGGATGCCTGGTGTCAGGTCAACCACGCCGTCGAGCCGCAGGGCTTGCAGCGCGGCATGCAGCGCATGGATGCGCATGCGCAAGGCAATGTCGAGCTGCAGCTCGCCCAGCTCCACCAGCAGGTAGCGGTCACCCGCCTGGCGCACGACCAGGCCGGGGCGGCTGGCCGAGGCCGCGCGCTGGCGCAGGATCGGCGAGCCGTGTTCGCCGGCGCCGGCTCCTGTGTCGGGCAGGAAGGCCGGGTGCGCGCTCAGCTCGCGCACCCAGCGGTCCTGCGCCGCCTGCCGCTGCGCGGCCTGCTCCTGCGTCACGCCATGAAAGCGCACTGCGTCGCCCGGGCGCAACTGGCCGAGCTTCCAGCGCTCGGCGGCAATCACCACGGCCGGGCAGACAAAGCCGCCCAGGCTGGGACCATCCGGGCCGAGGATCACCGGCATGTCGCCGGTGAAGTCGATGGCGCCGATGGCGTAGGCGTTGTCGTGGATGTTGGAGGGATGCAGCCCCGCCTCGCCGCCGTCGCGGCGCGCCCACATTGGCTTGGGGCCGATCAGGCGCACGCCGGTGCGGCTGGAGTTGTAGTGCACCTGCCATTCGGTGCCGAAAAACGCGTCGATGTCGTCGCCGGTGAAGAAGTCCGGTGCGCCGTGCGGGCCGTACAGCACCGCGATATCCCAGGCGTGGTTGCCGCCGGCATAGGCCGGGATCTGATCGTGCGCCAGCGCTGCTACCGGCTCGCCGGCGGTTTCACTGCCGATGTGCAGCATGTCGGCGGTGCGCAGTGTACGGCCGGCATGGCCGCCGAACTGGCCCAGCGTAAAGGTGGAGCGGCTGCCGAGGTAGTGCGGCACATCCATGCCGCCGCGCACGGCCAGGTAGGCGCGGCTGCCGCCGGTGGCCACCGCGCCCAGGCGCAGCACGCTGCCCGCGGCCACGCGGTGCGATTGCCAGGGCGCCAGCGCCACGCCATCCAGCGTGGCTGGCATGGGCGCGCCGCACAGCGCGATGACCGCATCATGGTGAAAGCGCAGCGTCGGCCCGCTCAGCGTGCATTCCAGCCCGGCGGCGGTGCCTGGGTTGCCGACCAGGCGGTTGGCCAGGCGGAACGCCAGGTCGTCCATGGGGCCGGACGGCGGCACGCCCACGTCCCAGTAGCCGGCGCGGCCAGGCCAGTCCTGCACCGTGGTCTGCACGCCGCCGTCCAGCACTTCGACCGCGTTGGGCCGGTAGGTGAAATCCGCCAGCGAGCGCGTGATGATGCGCCCGTGGATGAACTCGTCGCTGGCTGCCACCGCGCGCAGGTAGCGCAGGTTGGTCTCGATGCCCGCCAGCCGCGTCGTGCCAAGCGCCGCCTGCAGCTTTGCCACAGCGTCTTCGCGGTCGGTGCCGGTGACGATCAGCTTGGCGAGCATGGGGTCGTAGTGCGGCGGCACCTCGCTGCCCGCGCCAATCCAGGTGTCGATCCGGGCGTCTTCAGGAAAGCGCACTTCAGTCAGCAAGCCCGCGCTAGGCTGGAAGTTGCGCGCGGGGTCTTCTGCATAGAGGCGCACCTGGATCGAGGCGCCGCGCGGTGCGGGGGCTGCCAGCGCGAAGTCCTCGCCACGCGCCAGCCGCACCATCCATGCGACCAGGTCGATGCCCGTGACCTGTTCGGTCACGCCGTGCTCCACCTGCAGGCGCGTGTTGACCTCCAGGAAGTAAAAGGCGCCGGTGTCCGCGTCGAGCACGAATTCCACCGTGCCGGCGGAGCGGTAGCCAACCGCCTGGCCAAGCCGCTCGGCGGCGCCCAGCAGCGCGCTGCGCGTGGCCGCATCCAGCCCTGGCGCGGGTGTTTCCTCGATGACTTTCTGGTTGCGGCGCTGCGCCGAGCAATCGCGCTCGCCGAGCGTGACCACCTTGCCTTGGCCATCGCCGAACAACTGCACCTCGATATGGCGGGCGCGCTCGACAAACTTCTCCAGGAACAGCCCGGCATCCTTGAAGTTGGCGCGCGCCAGGCGCTCCACCGCTTCAAAGGCGGGCGCCAGCTCGGCCTCGCTGCGGATCAGCCGCATGCCGATGCCGCCACCACCGGCAGTGCTCTTGAGCATGACGGGATAGCCGATGCGCAGCGCTTCGGCACGCGCGACGGCCAGGCCGGGCAGCAGCCCGCTGCCCGGCAGCAACGGTACGCGGTGCTGTTCGGCCAGCGCGCGGGCCGTGTGCTTGAGGCCAAATGCGCGCATCTGGGCGGGCGTCGGGCCGATGAAGGCAATGCCGGCGGCTTCGCAGGCTTCGGCAAAGCCGGCGTTCTCGGACAGGAAGCCGTAGCCGGGATGAATGGCGCCAGCGCCGGTCTCGCGGGCGGCGGCCAGGATGCGCCCGGCATCGAGGTAGCTCTGCGCCGCGGGCGCCGGGCCGATGCAGACCGCCACATCAGCTTGCGCAACGTGGGCCGAATCCACGTCGGCTTCGGAGTAGACGGCGACCGAGCGCAGGCCAAGCGCGCGCAGGGTACGGATGATGCGGCAGGCGATGGCGCCGCGATTGGCGATCAGGACGGTGTCGAAGCGTTGAGATGGCGAGGACATGCGGGTGGTTCCCTCGGGGCAGGTCGTCCTGCGGGAATCATCTCGGCTGCGGGTCGTCCCGCAGCGGCGCCCTTGGGGCGCGGAATGGGCAAGCTGGTACTACGTTCTGCGCGCTACGCGATCCGCGCGCGGGCAGTGATCGCGGCATCCCACACGATGAACTCCACCGGCGTGGGGTTGTACGCGTTGCACGGGTTGTTGAGCTGCGGGCAGTTGGACACCAGCATCCAGACGTCCATCTCGGCGCGCAGCTCCACATACTTGCCCGGGCCGGAGATGCCATCGGCAAAGCACAGGCCGCCTTCCGGCGTGACTGGCACGTTCATGAAGAAGTTGATGTTGGGCACCAGGTCGCGCTTGCTCAGGCCCACGTCGGCATGCGCCATCGCCAGCAGGTAGTTGTCGCGGCAGGAGTGCATGAACTTCTTCTGCAGCGCGTAGCGCACGGTGTTGCTTTCGGCCGCGCAGGCGCCGCCCAGGGTGTCGTGGCGCCCGCAGGTGTCGGCCACGATGGTCAGCATCGGCCGGCCAGCGCTTGACACCAGCACCGAGCCACTGCTGAGGTAGATGCCGCCCTGGCGCAGCAGCGTATCGGTGGCGCTGTAATGCTCGGCCACGTCATGCCGGTTGTAGAACAGCACGTCGGCGGCCTGGTTGCCTTCCAGGTCGACGATGCGCACGGTCTGCCCGGCGCGGATTTCGGTGAGCCAGGGCTCACCCGCCGGCTGGCGGTGGCGCAGCGTCGCGTGCGCGGGGTCCAGCGAACTCGTGCGCAGGGTAGCGGTGGCAGCGTTGGTCATATCGGTTCCTCGTGGTCTTCAGGACAGCGCGAACACATCGGCGTTGTGCAAGGCGCGCGCGCATTCGGGGCGGTAGCCGCGGCAGAAGTCGTCGGCCGGGGCCGGGCCGTTGCGCCAGGCCGCGACGCCCACCCTGCCGGGCGCGTAGCCGGGGCGCGGGTCCAGCGGATGCGGGGCGGTGGAGACGGCCACGATCAGGTCCATGTCGCAGCGCAGTTCCACCGAGCTGCCTTGCACCGCCAGGCTGGCATCGAAGGCGAAGTTGCCGTGCGCGTCCACGGCGATCTTGCTGAACAGGTTGACCGGCGCGATCAGGTCGCGCGCGCCGAGGCCGTACTTGCCGATTTCGATCAGCAGGCCATCGCGGCCCGCGCGGTACATGGCGTTGCGGTGTTGCCCGAAACGCTGCTCGCCGTACTTCTCATGCAGGCGCGCGGCGTCCAGCAAGCCGCCGAACGGGTCGTGCCAGCCCAGTGTGTCGTGCGTGATCGAGGCCATGGCGCGGCCCATATCGCTCATCAGCACATGGCCGCGCGTGAAATGCGCGGTGTGCAGCGCCTTGCAGGTGTCGGGCATGCTGTAGCGCTCCAGCCGGTCATGCGCGGCGTAGAGCACCACGGAGCAGTTGGCGCGCGCGTCCAGGGCGGCAAAGCGCAGGGCCATGCCGCGCGACAAGCGCCAGCTCCAGTGGCAGCCGCCGGGCAGGACTTCGCTCCAGGCCACCTGGCTGGCGGGCAGGTCGGGGGCAAAGCGGCGCCAGTGGTCGATGACATCCACCGCGGCATGCACGGACGGGTTCGCAAAGGCGTGTTCAGGGGTTTCCATTCTGTTGGTCTCCGGGTGGCAACTCAGGCCTGCGGCTCGGGTGCGAGGTCGGTGGATGCGGCATGCGAGAGCTGCTCGAGCAATTCGAAATCCGTCTGCATGCCGGAGGTGGCGCGGATGCGCGCGAGCACCTCGCGCTTGAGGTTCAGGAATTCGGAGGAGAGCTTCATCTCCTGCGTGCGCGCGGCCGGCAGCGGCACCTCGTAGACGGTGTCGATGCGTCCGGGGCGCGGCGCCATCAGGACCACGCGTTGCCCGAGGTAGATCGCCTCTTCCACATCGTGCGTGACGAACACGATGGTGCTTTGCTCCAGCCGGTGCACGTGCAGGATCAGGTCGTGCATGACCTCGCGGGTTTGCGCATCCAGTGCGCCGAAGGGCTCGTCCATCAGCAGCACCGGCGGGCGGCTCATCAGCGCACGCGCAATGGCCACGCGCTGCTGCATGCCGCCCGACAGCTGGCCGGGGTAGGCATCCTTGACGTGGCATAGCCCCATCAGGCGCAGCAAGGCATCGGCCCGCCCGGAGGCGGCTTCCACATCGGCGCTGGTCCGGCTGCTGGTGTTGACCTTCAGCTCGCGGCAGAAGCGGATGTTCTCGATCACCGTCAGCCACGGGTAGAGGCTGTAGTGCTGGAACACCATCGCGCGCTGCGGGCCCGGGCCTTCGATCGGCTTGCCGTCGCACAGCAGCTCGCCCGCGCTGTGCGGCTCCAGGCCGGCGAGCGAGCGCAGCAGCGTGGACTTGCCGCAGCCGGATGCGCCCACCAGCGTGACGAACTCGTTGTTGGCGATATCCAGGTGGATGTCCTGCAATGCGGCCGGGGGCGTGCTGTCAGGCGTGCCATCGTGCGTCTTGCCGCGGCCGAAGAATTTCCATACGCCGCGCACGCGCAGCTTGGGGGAGAGCGTCATGGACATGGCTTTAGCGCCTCGCGTGCAGGTAGGGAAACGCGCGCCGGTGCGTCCAGCGCAGCAACTGGTCGATCGCCAGGCCGATCACGCCGATCAGCAGGATGCCGGCGAAGATCTTGTCGGTCTGCAAGAAGCGCTGCGCCTTCAGGATCGAGAAGCCCAGGCCCGAGCTGGCCGCTACCAGCTCGGCCACAACCAGGTAGGTCCAGGCCCAGCCCATGGTGATGCGCAGCGTATCGAGCAAGGCTGGCTTGGCGGCGGGGACGATGACCAGCCGGATCACTTCGCCGCGGCTTGCGCCCATGGTCTGGGCCGCTTCGATCTGCGCCATCGGCACGCGGCGCACGTCCTCGGCCACCATCAGCACCATCTGGAAGAACGTGCCGATGAAGATGATGGCGATCTTGGCGCCCTCATCGATGCCAACCCACACCATCACCAGCGGGATAAAGGCCACCGCCGGCATATAGCGCACGAAATCGGTCAGCGGCTCCAGCAAGGCCTGCACGCTGCGGAACGTGCCGATCGCCAGGCCCAGTGGCAGGGCGATCACCGCGGACAAGGCCCAGCCCGAGAGCACGCGCAGCGTGCTGATGCCGATGTCGCCGGCCAGGCCCTCGTCGGCATACCAGCCGTGCAGCCGTTGCAGCACCTGCAGAGGGCCGGGCATGAAGACCGGCTCGACCCAGCCGCTGGCGGCCAGCCAGGCCCAGGCCACCAGCGGCAGCAGCAGGCCAAGGCTGACCAGCGCCGCCGTGCGGTGCGCCGGGATGGCGCTGCGTATGCCCCACCAGGGCTGGCGCTTGGCGTGGAATGAAGGCGTGGCTGGCGTGGCGTTGGCCGTGGCCGCCGATGGGGGCAGTACGTGCGCCGCGCGCGCGGTGGAGGGCAGGCGTGCTGTGTTCTCGCTCATGTCTGTCTCACTTCAGCGCATCGGCCAGCAGGCTGGCATCGACGCCGCGCGCCGGGTCCGGCTTGCCGTCGATCAGCTTGTTCTCCAGCAGGAATGCCGCAATGGTCGGCGTGACGGCCTGCAACGAGGTGGCTTGCGCCGGGTCCAGCGCGCCGTGGTTCGCGGCGACATCGAAGAACTTCGTGCCGGGCAGGAAGACGCTGTACTCATCGGGCTTCATGCTGACCACCTTGGCCATGATCCGCGCCGCCTCGGCGGGTTGCTCGCGGATGAACTTCTCGGTGTCGAACCAGGCGCGGATCATGCCGACCAGGTCGCGGCGCTTGGCGCGGATCGCTTTCTCTTGCGCGACCAGCAGGTCCGGGATCAGGCCCGGCATGTCCTTGGAGGTGAACAGCGCGCGGCCCTTGCCGCTGCGGGTGATCTGGTCGATCCACGGGTTCCAGACCACCGCCGCGTCCACGCGGCCGGTCATGAAGGCTGCGGCAGCGTCGCCGGCCGAGAGGTTGGTGATCTTGACGTCGGAGGGCTTGAGGCCGTTCCTGGCCAGCGCCGTGACCAGCACGAAGTGCGAGATGCTGTACTGCTCCAGCGCAACGGTCTTGCCCTTGAGATCGGCGAAGGACTTGATCTTGCCGCTGACCACCAGCGCATCGTTGCCCGAGGAGTTGTCGTTGACCAGCACGGCCTTGAGCGGCAGGCCCTTGGCCAGCGGCCCGAGGGTGTCCGACCAGGTCTGGGAGTTGGCGTCGAGTTGCCCCGAGGAGAGCGCCGCGATCGAGTCGGTGTAGTTGGCGAACCAGACCAGCTTCACGTCCGCGCCATGCTTCTTGAAGAAGCCCTTTTGCTCGGCGACGTACCAGGCAACCCATCCCGGCCAGTCGGACACACCGACCTTGATTTCGGCCATGGCCGGCCGTGCACCGGCGAGGCCAATGGCAAGCAGCGCAGCGCTCAGCAGGCCGGCGCACGTACGCCGGAACGGGCGTCGCGAAGGACGTGAGAAAGGAAATGCAGGCATGGTTCGGCTCCGATCGGCGGTGACAAATGGCAGGGAAGCCACCTCTCAACGAAGTGAACCTCCCGGGCTTTTGTCCCGCCGTGGAGCCTGGGCGCGAACTAGCGCGCCTGAGGCCGGTTGCTCTCGGACCAGGCATCGTGCGCATGGCACGACCGGAACCCTAGCTACCCTTCGGTGAGCGACGCTAGGTCGCCTCCCTGACCGAGAATAAGCAAACGCCATGCCAGTGCCTGGGAACGGAACCGGGGATGAGAAAGTGATTCGCAACCGCCTTGTTGCGCCACGCAGCGGCGTGCGATGCCATGCCCTGGTGCGGAAATGCGCACGGCATGCACTGCTTGGGTGCGGGTGGGGCCGCTTACAGTGCAAGGGCGCAATCCGGCGGGGGAAAGCTGCGACGGCCCCGCCTGAGCAAGATGCCTGGTTGTGCGCATTTGGGAGTCTATCGGTTCGCTAGCCTATTGAAAAATGGGTTGCATAACCTATAAAATTAGATATAAATGCTTAAAACGTAACATATATAGGGTAAATACCGTTGATTTATAGGTATGTCAACCTATTATGCAAGCAGGCGACTTGCAGTGATTCACACGATAGTCGCTCCTCTGATGCGGCGGGGAGAGACCTATGCGCTACGATATTTCCAGATGTACCACGGGCCATCGTATCGACCGCCTTGTTGGATTGCCTGCATGTTCAGGCAACCCGATTCTGTTCCCGGGTGCTCACGTAAGCACGACTCGGGACGGCTATCGGCATCACGGCATTTATGTCGGTGGTGGAAAAGTCGTTCATTACTCTGGATTTTGTGAGAAGTGGCTCAGTGGCCAGGTGGAGGCAGTAAGCGTTGGCGAGTTCGCGTCCGGTCAGGATCTCCAGATCGAATTCCAGGCGCTTCCAGCCTTTTCACCGATGGAAACCGTAGAGCGAGCCTGTTCCCGCCTTGGCGAGCATCAATACAATCTGATTACGAACAATTGTGAGCACTTTTGTACATGGTGTATTTATGGCCAGAGCCGTAGCTCACAGGTTGAGAACTGTTTGCGTGACCCCCGAGCTGCGTTGCGTACTGGAATTGGTTTGATCAAGGCTCTCGCCAGGACCTGGCTAATCCCTCGTCCTGCGGAGACGGGGGAAATGACCCGGCGTTCGGCCGTTTGAACTGATCTGCAGGCAAGGCCGGGTGGAATGGATAAATGGAAATCTATTTTGACGAAATAAAGTGAAAAAGATCGAGTTTACTTCAGCGGATATTTATGGGAAGAAAACGGAAGCGCGGACAAGACTGCGAGGGAATCGCGCAAGTCGCGTTCCGGAGTTGATTGAGGCTTCGATCAAGGTATTTGCGGAAGAGGGGTATGGCGGTTACAGCATCAACCGGGTAGCTGGGGAAGTCGGAATCCGGCTTAGTACATTGCAGCACTATTTCGCCACACGAGAACAATTGCTGACGGCAACGATCCGCGAAATGTACGGTCGTTACATCGAACGTTACGCGAAGCTGAGTTCCAATAAGCTGCAATCGCCTGAAGATCGGTTGAATACGATCATCGATGAATTCTTTGATGAGGTTCTTGCCGCAAGTTCCAACGTAACGCCATTTGTTCTCGAGTGCTGGACGCTTGCCGAGCACGACCCTTCGGTGAAGGAACTTGTGGGGGAGGGGAACAAACAGTTCCAGCAGATCTGGCACGATCTGATCGCGGCGATCAACCCGTCCTTGCCGGCGGAAGAGTGCGCCATTCGAGCGACGCTGATAGAAGCGCACGCTCAGGGATTGATGATCTTTTGCCGGCGAGGAGGGCCGGGGCTGCCGGACCAGGAGGCGTTGCGGCAGGCGACGAAGGTGTTGTGGAGGGCAATGAGCAAGGCCACTACGTGATTTGTCGGCGTTCACGACACGGGTAAACGCTGATGCTCCAGAAGTTGCAGAGTGGGTACGCTAATACTTTATACATAAAGTATTCCATATCTGAGTGCGGAGCCCGCTGCAACTTGGTGTGGCGGGTGTATGCAGGCAACCCGATAGTGCGGTCGGCCTCAGTTGAGGCGCACGAGCCATGCAGAGCATCCCTTGGTGGGTCCATATTTGCGCAGTTAGCTGGCCGGAAGAAAGGAATGGAACTTGCGTTGCGGTTAGCCGAACCCATCCCATGCTTCGCGCCACTGATTTAGTACACAGAGTTCATGATGGAAAGCCAGTTTTATGCCGACGACACCATCCTGGCTGCCGAGCTAGACCTCAAGGCAGCATGGTCGTTCTCAGAAGCGCTTTGCGGGCCGCATTCGGTTCATATCCCGACACCTGATCGTTTCAGGTTTCGTTACAGCGGACAAGTGCTAAAGGGCATGTCGACCACGGTTGGGTATATCGAGCACGGTACGGACATCACCGTGGATGTTGGCGCCAGGGAGATTCTCAAGACGTACAGCATCAGCATCCCGGTTTCCGGCGAGCAGGAGTTGAGGGGTCCCCAGGGTTCGCTGTTATCGAACATCGACTGCGGCGTTGCGGTATCGCCAGAACAGCCATTGCAGATGGACATTACCGGGAACTGCAAGAAGATCCTTGTCACGATATCCCGAGAGTCATTGGAGAGGGTGCTCGAAGAGATTCTCGGACAGCATACTGAAGCACTGCTGGTCTTTGAGCCATGCATCAAGGGCAATGAGGGAAGTGCCGGCGCCTGGTGGAGGATGGTCAAGCATTACATCAGTGAGGTCGAATGCGCGAGAGAGCTATACGGCTGCGGCACTTTTAGCCGAGATATCGAGATGGCCCTGCTGAAGGGCCTCCTGATCGCCCAGCCAAGCAACTATTCGGATCAGATCGGAAGGGCCCTGGGTGCAAGGATCCCGGGATACGTCGCGCGCGCCAAGATCTTTATCGAAACCAACTTCAGAGAGACGATACATCTCGAGGATATCGAAGCAGTCGCCGGTGTATCGCGGCTAAAGTTGTTCGAGAGCTTCCGCAAGTATTTTGGATTTACCCCCATTGCCTATCTGAAGCACTTTCGTTTGCGACAGGCACGCACGGAATTGCTGTCTGATCTTTCCAGGCAGAACGTATCTTCCATCGCCTTGGGCGTAGGGTTCAACCACTTTGGCCGATTCTCCGCCGACTACAAGCGCGAATTCTCCGAAACGCCGTCTGAGACCATCAGCAGGAAGATACGTCGCTAGTTCGGTATGCCGAATCTGATCCCCCACAGGCTAGCTGGGGGGGACACAAAGTTGACGTCATTCTCGGCCGGCGGCTACGGGTCACAACAGCAGTAGTACGGCGAGCACCGTACGTGGCAACAGAACGTAGCCCGCCCGCGGCATCGGGCTCCAGGTCGACACAGCAAGCTGGCCCTGCTCCAGCGCAATAGCAACTTCCCGCGGCATATCTTTCCCGACTCGATGAGTCCGCGCGGCCGCCATTCTTCCCATCTTCAAAGTACGGTTGCCTGGCCCCGACGGCGCCTGCCCGCACCCGCTCCGCCCCCATGTTCTCAGCCCATCGCAGACCACAAAGTCGTCGCATGACGGGTCGGTCGCGTGCTCTAAAACAAGCGGCTCATATCCTGCCAATCACCCGAAATTTTCCGGACAGGCTTCTCCAAATATGTGGATAGCTGCGGCAGAGGCGGAATGGTCAAATCGCTACACACAGAAGCTACCTGAGCGCACGAGTGCTCCATACGGAAGGCAGCGTAACCCACGAGGGCATGTTGGAAATGACTACCACAATCATCGTTGGCAATCCAAAGCCAAAGTCACGTACTGCACACGCAGCGGCCATGCTGGTCGAAGCCCTGACTGGACGGGCGCCGGATACCGTGATCGATGTCGTTGATCTCGGCGCGTCGCTGCTTGGTTGGGGTGAGCCGGCGGTAGATAGCGCCGTGTCAGCGGTCTCCGGCTCCCGGCTCATCGTTGTCGCGAGTCCGACCTTCAAAGCCACCTACACCGGCTTGCTCAAGCTGTTCCTCGATCAGTTCGCCGGCGGCACCGGAATGCAAGGCGTTGTCGCCGTGCCACTCATGCTCGGAGCGGGGCCTGCCCATGCCATGGCGCCGGACCTGCTCCTGAAACCGGTACTTGTCGAACTCGGCGCTACCTGTCCCACATCCGGCTTGTACCTGCTGGAAAAATCATTCGAGGACGGCACCGCAATCAATGCATTTGCAGATCGTTGGGGCTCCATCGTGCGCACGTTGCTGTCCTCGCAAAGGGGGTAAGTCATGTCAGAGAACGCAATCAAGTGGCTGGCGGCAGATCCGCCATTCTCGGTGCTCGCGGAAAAAGGCGGTGAGTCCGGCGAGTTCCTGCGCAAGGCCTATGGGTGCTTCCCGACGGGTGTAGTGGGTGTGTGCGCAATGATTGACGGGCGCCCGGCAGGCATGGCGGCTAGCAGTTTTGTTCCGGTGTCGATTGATCCGCCGCTGGTTTCATTCTGCATCCAGTGGACCTCGAAGACTTGGGAAAAGCTGGCAACGGCCCCAAGGCTGGGCATCAGCTTTCTGGGGCACAGCCATGATGCCGCGGTGCGCCGCCTGGCTTCGCGGTCGGAAGACAAGTTTGATGGCCTCGGTCTCGGCACCACCCCAGGCGACGCGGTGTTGATCGATGGCGCGACGGTGTGGATGGAGTGCGCGGTCGAGACGGTCATGCCTGCTGGCGATCACGGCATTGTCTTGCTCAAGATCATCGCGTTGACGATGCGCCCGCATGTGGAACCTCTGGTCTTCCACGGCAGCGCCTTTCGCAAGCTGCTGTCACCGTCCGAATAGCTTCGAACGAATCCATCCATTGAGAACGAGGCCTTGAGCCTGCTTGTTTTAAACCCATGCTGTAACCAGCATTCTGATGATCTAGAGAGGTCTGCGATGCCCACAACTAAGCGAGCAACAGAAGTCGGCGTATTCATCCCGGTTGGCAACAATGGCTGGGTTGCGTCGGTAAATGCCCCAGCAACGCCCGGAACCTATGAGCACAATCTTCAGGTCACTCGCCTGGCCGAGAAGATGGGCTTCGATTTTGCCCTGAGCATGGCAAAGTGGCGCGGCTACGGCGGCCCCTCCAGGCACTGGGATATCACTCTCGAATCCCTGACAACGATGGCGGGCCTTGCGCAGGCTACCAGCTCGATCAAGATCTGGGGAACTGTGCACATGATGATCTTCCCTCCGGCTCTCGTCGCAAAGATGGTGGCCACGATAGACCAGATTTCCAATGGCCGGGTCGGGCTGAATCTTGTTTCCGGTTCGAACCCCCATGACCTCGGCCAACTTGGCTTGTGGAAGCCGCTGGATCACGCGCAGCGATACGGGCTCGCGGATGAGTGGATCAACGTCGTCAAGCGCCTTTGGACCGAGGATCGCGTCACCCATAAGGGTCAGTTCTACGAGCTGAATGATTGCATGTCGAATCCCAAGCCGTCGAAGATGCCCACCATCATCTGCGCCGGAGCTTCGGACCGTGGTTTTCAGTTCACGATCGACAACTGCCACGGCAGCTTCTTCACGGCCAGCGATGACGCGACATCAATCGCCCGCGGCAGGCGAGCCAAGGAGCTCGCGGCTCAGGCCGGCAAGCCAGAGTTCAAGACGTACGGTCTGTTCACACTGATTCCCGGTGAAACGGACGCCGATGCGCAGGCCCGCCTGGACCATTTCGATGCAGGCGTGGACCGTATCGCGCTCGCCACCCAGACGGCGGAGTACTCGTCCGACGTCAGCGCCAAGCAGAATTTTGCTGCCCAGTACTTCATTGACCAAGGTGCACGAGTGAGCTCGGTGCTTGGTGGCGCAATGACCGGATCGGCCGAGACGCTCGCGCGTCGCCTGGCCAAGACCATTATTGAATCCGAGCTTGACGGCATCACGCTCATCGTCCCTGACTTCATCAAGGACCTCAGCTTCATCGGCGAGAGAGTACTGCCCTTGCTTGAGGATTTGGGGGTCTCGACGAATGTCGGCGCAACGATGCGCGCGGCGTAAGCGACGGACCCTGTCAAATGCGAGCGTGCGCCATGCGTCGAACACGGGGCAACGCACGCTTGTTCAGCCTATATCCGAGGAGCAGTCTTGACCCGCACCCACATAAGCCCTGTCTTTCCCGAATGGGACTGGGAGCACGACATGCCGCCCGCGCCTGCGATTCGCGCCGGCAGCACCGTATACCTCTCTGGCCAGATTGCCCTGCGCCCGGACGGAAGTCTGGCTGGCGTGGGTGATCTGGTCGCCCAGTCGCGCCAGTGCTTCGAGAACATCCAGGCGATCCTCGCGCGTGTTGGTGGCTCGATGCGAGACATTGTCAAGATGACCACGTACTTTACCTGCGCGCTGACTGAGTCGGTGGCCCAGGAGTACTGGGTGGTACGAAAGGAGTTTTTCGGAGACCACAAGCCAGCCAGTACGGGCGTGCAAGTCAAGGCACTCCTGTTGCCCGCTTGCCTTGTGGAGATTGAAGTGGTCGCTGTCTTGCCGGAGCAAAGGTCATGACGACGAGTCCCGCATTCTCCGAGCGCGGCAACGTGCGCATCGCTTACGCGCGGGCGGGAGCAGGACCGCTGGTGGTCTTCCTGCATGGCGTCGGTGGCAACCGCAGCAACTGGGACGGACAGCTCGCGGGCCTGAGCGCTAATCACACGTGCGTCGCCTGGGACGCGCGCGGATATGGTGATAGCGATGATTCTGCCCGGCAATTGGTGTTCAGCGACTTTGCCGACGATCTGGATTTCTTGCTGAGCGAACTTGGGGCAGAGCGCGCGCATATCGTCGGGTTGTCGATGGGCGGCTACATTGCCCAGGATTTCTATCTGCGATACCCGGAGCGGGTGGCCACGCTGACACTTGCGGCGACGAGCGCGGGCGCGAACCTGCTGACCTCCGAGGCAAGGGAGGAATTCCTTGCGAAGCGTCTCAGACCACTCGAAGAAGGTGTCTCGATCGCGGAGATTGCCAAGGGACTCGTTGACATCCTGGCGGGAGGACGCGCCGACGAAGCGATCCGCCTCAGGTTGCGCCGCTCCCTGGAAGCGCTGCGGCCGGACTCTTACAAGCAAGCGCTGCAAGCTCTCGTCACCACTGATTTCCGCGAAGCACTGGGGCGGATTACGGTTCCCACGCTGGTCATTGTCGGCGACGAGGATCGCGTGTTGCCGGAAGCGGAGAGTCACCTGCTTGCCGCCAGCATCCCACGGAGCCGGCTGGTTGTCATCAAGGGGGCGGGTCACCTTTGCAATATTGAAGCGCCAGCGGAGTTCGACTCGGCATTGTCCGCGTTCCTAATGACGAACGCCGATGCCGGTGCTTCGATTCTACATAGGGAGGTGGAGTAATGCTCCAGAAACACCTGGAATCCATTAGCAGCACGGTAACAGGGGCGCGCGGCGTGGCGATCGACTTCCGTGAGGTGGGGCATCGTTTCAAGGCGTCTGACGGCACGGTCGTACAAGCGCTGAAGAACATCAACTTCAGCATTCGCCGTAACGAGTTTGTCGTCGTAGTTGGCCCTAGCGGCTGTGGAAAGTCCACGCTGCTGCGCCTCATCTCCGGCTTGATCAAGCCGGATACCGGCTCCGTTCATATCTTTGGCGACGAGGTCGCTGGTCCGCGTGACGACATCGGCTTTGTATTCCAGAAGCCCACGCTATTGCCCTGGATGAACGTGATGTCAAACCTCACGTTCCCGATAACCCATCAGGGCCGTCGCCTGACGCCGGGCGACATCGCCAGAGCCGAAGAGCTGCTCGAACTGGTTGGCCTGAAGGACTTCCGGAAGAAGTACCCGGATGAGCTATCAGGCGGCATGCAGCAGCGCGTGAGCATCGCGCGTGCGCTCCTGGCGGATCCGGAGATCTTGCTGCTTGACGAGCCATTCTCGGCGCTCGACGCGCTCACCCGGGACGAACTGAGCTTCGAGTTGATGCGGCTCTGGAGCGCACGGCAGAGCACGGCGGTCTTTATTACGCACTCCATTACCGAGGCGGTGCTGATGGCTGACCGGATCCTTGTGCTGGCGCCGAGGCCAGGCCGTATCCGCGAGATTGTGCCGGTGGAACTCTCCCGTCCTCGCACGCTGGCAACAATGCGCGAGCCGCTCTTCCATGATCTCTCCGACAACCTTCGCGAAGAACTCCTGAGCAGCCATGAACACAATTGAAGCCGGTAAGCGCCCGCTGTCGGCGCGAGAGAAGACGCCGTGGATGGCCCCGCGGGCGACGCTGCCATTCATCACCTTCTTGGTCATACTTTGTGTGTGGGAGGCTGCCAGTCGCTGGCTGGGGCTGCCTGAATATTTGCTGCCGTCGCCTGGCGCCATTGTCCGGGCTGGTGTTGCCGTCGGCCCCTGGCAGTGGTGGGACCACATCCAGGCGACCCTGCGCGTGATCGTGCTGGGGTTTCTGCTGGCCTTTGCGGTCAGCCTTCCGCTTGCTGCGTCGCTTCATCGATTCCGGGTGTTTCGCACTAGCGTGTATCCGCTCTTGATTGTGGTGCAGTCCACGCCCATTGTCGCGGTCGCCCCAATCCTCATTGTCACGCTCGGCGCCACCGATCTGGCGAGGGTTGTGATCACCGCCTTGATTACGTTCTTTCCACTGGTTGTCGGTATTGCCACCGGACTAGCACAGACGCCGCCCGAGTTGATCGAGCTCAGCCGGGCTCTAAAGGCTTCGCTGCGCAACGAGTATCTGCAGATCCGGCTTCCGTTCGCTTTGCCTCATGTCTTCTCGGCCGTCCGGGTGGCCATCACGCTTGCGGTCATTGGCGCCGTGATCGCTGAGTTTGTCGCTTCGGAAAAAGGGGTGGGTTACTTCATTCGGTTCGCGACCTCCTATTTCAAGATTTCCCAAGCGTTTTCAGCACTAGGCGTGCTGGTACTGATGAGTCTGGGACTGTTCCACCTGGTGACGCTGGTGCAACGGATCTGTTACCCGCGCAGCCTGCCCAAGTCGGGCGGTGAATGAGCGCGAAGAAGGAAGGTGTGACATGGGCGAAGTCATGGATCTCGTAGTCAAGCGGATGGCGGACGAAGCGGATGGGATCCGTTCGTTTGAGTTCGTGCGGGCCGATGGCGGTGTGCTTCCGCCATTCACGGCAGGTGCGCATATCGACGTGCACGTTCCCGGGGGGCCGGTCAGGCAGTACTCCCTTCTGAACGATGAACGGGAACGTGACCGATATGTGATAGCTGTATTGCGCGAGCAGGGAGGGCGCGGCGGCTCAAGGCGCATGCATGAGATCGTTCGTACCGGGACGCAGGTCAAGGTTGGGTGCCCACGCAACGCATTTGCCCTGGACGCGGGTTCTGCGCCGGCGGTGCTGATCGGTGGGGGCATCGGCGTGACGCCGTTGCTGGCAATGGCTAAACGGATGCATGCGAGTGGTCGCCCCTTCGTCCTGCATTTCGCAACACGATCGGTGGCGCGGACGCCGTTCCGTCGCGAACTGCAAGAGGCGCCATTCGCATCCATGGTCGTATTTCATCATGACGACGGCTCTGTGGCCCAGCGCTTTGATGCGCGACGTGCCATGGCAGATCTTGTGCCGGGAACGCATGTCTATCTTTGCGGCCCTGGAGGATTCATGGATGCTGTGGCCGCCGCCGTACGTGAGCGGGCGGACATTCACCTACACACCGAATACTTCGCGGCATCGCCGACGCTCACGCAAAGCGGTGGCGCCTTCGAGCTCGTCCTGGTCCGCTCCGGCATCAAAGCGATGGTGCCGGAGGGAACCAGTGTCGTGGAGGTCCTTCAGCAACACGGCATTCAGCCGGAGTTGAACTGCGAGCAGGGCATTTGTGGCACTTGCCTGACGAAAGTGCTGTGTGGCGACATCGATCACCGAGACCACTACTTGTCGCCAGGCGAGCGGGCGCGCGGTGATTGCATGCTGGTGTGCGTATCCCGCGGAAAACCGGATTCCACTCTGACAATCGACCTCTAAGGAGAAGAAAGAATGTTCCTCCCCATCAAGAACACAACACCCAACAGCCCGCGACCGGCCGATAGCGGCTTCACGGAGTCGGACTGGGCGATCCTTGCGTCATTCTGGCATCCGGTGGCCCTGTCAACGGAAGTTTCCGACGGCCCGGTTGGGGTGGAACTGCTCGACATCCCGGTGGTGCTCTACCGATCATGCGACGGCGTCAAGGCCGCGCGGGATTCATGCCCGCATCGGAGCGCAAAACTGAGCCTCGGGTCGGTCAAGGATGGCAATCTGGTGTGCGGATTTCATGGATTTGAGTACGACGCCGCCGGGACATGCGTGCGGATTCCCGCGCTGGCGCCGAACTTGCCGATACCGAAGAAGCTATGCCTCCAGAGCTATCTCTGCAAGGAGCGCTATGGCTTTGTCTGGGTGTGCTTGAGCAACGAGCCTCGTGCGGACCTTCCCGAGTGGCCCCAGGTGGAGAATGGTTCCGGGACGGTGGCAATTGTGCCGCCCAGTGTATGGGATACGTCCGCTGCCCGCCATATCGAGAACTTCAGCGATCTTTGTCATGTGCCGTGGGTGCACACCTCGACGTTTGGCGGCCCCGAGGTTGTGATCCCTCCCTACGAAGTCTCCGTGTCCGGCCTCAACCTGGCGTTCGAGACCAACGTGATTGAGCGGACTCGTTATGTCGAGGAGGGGCAAGGGTCTGCCGCAGATGAGCCGAGGTTCAATCGTGCCGTCTATCGCTATGAGACCACGCTGCCGTTCTCATGCACGGTACGGGTCCACCATCCGGATTCCGGCTCCGTCTATCGTGTATTCGACGTGGGTTCACCCATGACGGCATGGACCACCAAGATATTCCAGATTGTGGTCGATGAGAGCCGGAAATTTGATCCTCAAGCGCTGATCGAGTTCACCGAGCGGATCAATGTTGAAGACCTTTCGCAGGTGGTGGCCCAGTGTCCGCAAGCATTGCCTCTCGACCTGAGAAATGAGATCCACATACCTGCGGATCGCATGTCGGTCGAGTATCGCAGGGCCATGGTAGCGCTGGGCCTGGGGGCTGCGCAGCCAGACTGAAGTCGTCTTCCAATCCTTTACACACCTTCTTCCGGGGCCGCGTGAGCGGCAGACCTGGAGGGGTAGCTGCGTCGTGAAATTCTTGTCAGGAGGTTCCCATGAGAAAGCATCGGTTGAACGCAATGGTAGTTGCTGTTGGGCTGTTGGCGGGCGTCATGGGCACAGCCCGGGCCGCCGACAAGATCATTTATCAGCTCGGTTGGATACCCAGTGGCGCTAACGGCATCGAGTATCTGGGCAAGGCCGATGGTTACTTCAGCAAAGCGCAGTTGGATGTCGAGATCCGTAGTGGCAACGGGTCAAGCGATGCCATCACCAGGGTGGCGTCCGGTTCGGCGGATATGACGGCGGTGGGCATCGATGCGGTTTATGCCGCAATTGCGCAGCAGAAATTGCCGATCAAGGTGATCTACAGCATCTACAACAAGAAGCCGGATTCCATTCACCTGATCGAAAGCTTGCCGGTCAAGAGTCTGAAGGATCTTGCCGGCAAGAAGTTGGCAACCTCCGTCTATTCAAGCGTCAACGTGGTTTGGCCGCTGTTCCTGCAGAAGAACGGTGTGGATCCGGCCAGTGTGAAGCTGATGAAGGTCGATGCGGGGGCACTCGCACCGCTTATCGCCAGCGGTCAAGTGGATGGCGCCCTGGACTGGGTGACCAGCGCTCCGACAGCGGCGTCGGTCATGAAGGCGGCGGGGAAGTCCCTGCGCGTGCTTAAGTGGTYCGACTATGGATACGACGGGTATGGCTACGTCATTGTCGCAAACGAGCACTTCCTGAAGGAAAAGCCGGAGCTTGCGAAGCGCTTTCTCGACGCCTTCAACAAGGCCAGCGTCGCGGCCGTCGCGAATCCCACGGCGGTCGGCACGGCGATGGCGAAGATCGTTCCCGGGTTGGACGCAAAGGTGGCGGGCGAGGAGTTTGGCGCATCGGTGTCGTTGATCGACAACGAGATAAGCAAGAAGGATGGCCGCGGCAATTTCAGTCCCGAGCGCGTGAACGCAACGTGGGACTGGGTGGCGAAGTCGCAAGGCTTGTCGTCCAACGTCCTTGATCCAATGGTAGTCATCGATACCCGATATCTGCCGGGCGGCAGGTAGGCGCGGGCAGGCGAAATCCCCCAAGTTCCGGAATTCGCCTTGGGAGGCGAACACGGTTGAGCTCAGCTAACTAGAAAATCTGACGCCATGTGGAAACTGAAGAAAGCACCCCATGGGGCGCTTAAATGGACGACGGTCCTGGCACTCGCATCATTCTGCGCGAGTCCGCGCGCAGAGAATTACTCGCAGACCAATATCCAGTTCGCCTATGCGCCGAGCGATCCCAATGACTATGTCATGGGAACGGGCACCAATGGAAGCCGCGAGACCCTGCGATTCGAGCATTTTGGAACCTATGCCCTGGGTGATAACTATGTCCTGTTCGATGCCTACAGGGGCCGTGACCTTGGGCAGGATACTTCGAACCGTCAGAACTACTTTCTCTGGAATTCGCATCTGAGCTTGTCCAAGAGCACCGGCGCCAATCTGTCCTATGGCCCGATCCAGGATGTGCTGGCCATGGTGCGTGTGGAAGACGGCAGCTACTCGCACTACCGGGCGGTTTCCGCAGGCCTCAGCGTGTATTGGGATTTACCGTTCACAAAGGGATCGATGCTCGAGACTTCGATCCTTGCGAGGAAGAAGTGGTACACGGTAGGCCCCACCGATGTGCAGGGAACCCGGCCGCTGCTCCGCCTGTTCTTCCTGATTCCATTTCGCGTGGCAGGTCTGAACGCGACATTCAGCGGACCGGTCTACTTCAGCCCGATCATCGGCGGCGGGGTGGACATCTATCTTGAACCGGAAGTGTTCGTGAACTTTGGGCCCAAGGATGCGTTCGCGTTGGGCCTTCGCCTGGAGCACCACTCCGTCACTGGCAACAACGTTCTCAACAGCGCCGGCAACAAGTCTCGCACGACGCCGAATATCGTATTCCGCTGGAACTGGTAACCGGCCAAGTCACTGACCCACCGAGGTGGGTCGCATAAATATGGAGGCATCAATGAGTACCAATCGTGGCGTGGCCTATATCAGCCAAGGCGTTGTCGAAGTCCAGAACATTTCCTTTCCGAAACTTGAAGATCCCCGTGGCCGCCGAATTGATCACGGCGTGATCTTGAAGGTCGTCTCGACCAATATCTGCGGATCCGACCAGCATATGGTGCGCGGCAGGACCACCGCGCCGGAGGGTCTCATTCTCGGGCACGAAATCACCGGGGAGGTCGTGGAGGTGGGTCGCGACGTTGAGACACTGGCGCGTGGAGACATCGTCTCGGTGCCATTCAACGTCGCGTGCGGGCGTTGCCGGACTTGCAAGGAGCAGCATACCGGTGTCTGTCTCACGGTGAATCCGGCGCGTGCCGGTGGCGCGTACGGCTATGTCGACATGGGCGGCTGGGTCGGCGGGCAGGCAGAGTATGTGATGGTGCCGTATGCGGACTTCAATCTATTGAAGTTCCCTGACCGGGAGCAGGCGCTTAGCAAGATTCTCGATCTGACCTGCCTTTCCGACATCTTGCCGACGGGCTATCACGGCGCCGTCAGTGCCGGCGTGGGGCCAGGCAGTACAGTCTACGTCGCGGGTGCTGGTCCGGTCGGGCTAGCGGCAGCGGCATCGGCAAGACTGCTGGGCGCAGCCGTGGTGATTGTGGGCGATGTGAAGCCGGCACGGTTGGTGCATGCGCGCCAGGTCGGATTCCATACTGTGGACCTTTCGCTGGATGCCACGCTGTCCGATCAGATCGAGCAGATCCTTGGTGAGCCGGAGGTCGATTGCGCCGTTGATGCGGTCGGTTTTGAGGCGAGAGGGCATGGGCATGCAGGCGCGCAACAAGAGGCGCCCGCTACGGTCCTCAACTCGCTGATGGAGGTAACCCGCGCGGCCGGCAAGATTGGCATTCCTGGCCTGTATGTTACGGATGATCCCGGTGCGGTCGATTCAGCGGCAAAGCGCGGGGCGCTGAGCATCCGCCTTGGCCTCGGCTGGGCGAAGTCGCACAGCTTCTTCACGGGACAGACACCCGTGATGAAGTACAACCGCTCTCTCATGCAGGCCATTCTTTGGGACCGGCTCAAGATCGCGGAAGTGGTGGGTGTAGAGGTGATCTCCCTGGACGACGCTCCCAAGGGCTACGCGGCCTTTGATTCCGGCGCGCCAAAGAAGTTTGTGATCGACCCGCATCAGATGATTGCGAAGGCTGCTTAGGGAGGGCGGGGTGGCAGCAAAACGGAGGGCATCTTACGACGTCGCTTCACATAAACTGCCCCGGTCGTTGGCACTCCGGATTCCCACTAGACGGAAGATTCAGGCGCAACGGGCCACACTGTTGCGAAGTTTGTCTGCGCCGACGGCGGCGCCATGGGCACGCTCAATGCTTGCGGTTGCGAATACGGCGCGCAAGACCAGCTTTATTTGCACTCTAGGCCGAGCGAAGTGCAGGGAATATAAGTGATACGAGATGGTACTTGATCCAGCTTCACCAGAGCTCGTGCTAGCGATAGTAGGTACGGGCGCCATGGGCCGGGGCATTGCCCAGATCGCGGCACTGGGCGGGATCACTGTCCTGCTGTATGACGCACGGGACGGGGCAGCCGAGGAGGCGCGGGGTGCCGTGGCTAGCGCGCTGTCCCGCCTTTCATCGAAGGGGCGTTTGCCGGAGGAGGATGCCCATGCTGCCGCCGGGAGGCTGGTAACGGTCGATGTGCTCGATGACGTCAGACCTGCCCATATCGTGCTGGAGGCGATTGTCGAAGACCTGGAGGCGAAGCGGGCCTTGTTCCGCGCGCTGGAGGCAATCGTCTCACCCGGCTGCGTTCTCGCGACGAATACCTCTTCACTCTCCGTAACTGCTATCGCGGCCGCCTGCGCGCGGCCGGAGCGAGTCGTGGGTTTCCACTTCTTCAATCCGGTTCCGCTGATGAAGGTCGTCGAGGTCATCGATGGCGTCCGGGGCGATCGTGCGATTGGCGACGCCATGATGGGACTGGCGAAGCGCTTGGGCCACGCTCCGGTCCGCGCCAAGGATACTCCTGGCTTCGTGGTCAATCACGCCGGCCGTGGATTCGGCACTGAAGCGCTGCGGCTAATAGGCGAGGACGTTGCCACCCCATTGGAGATAGATGCGATCATGCGGGATCAGGCGGGGTTCAGGCTCGGTCCTTTCGAACTCTTCGATCTGGTCGGGCTCGACATTTCCGTGCCGGTGATGGAATCGGTCTACCGGCAATACTTTGACGAGCCGCGTTTCCGCCCATCAGTGCTGGCGACCCAGCGCCGCGCTGCAGGCCTGCTCGGACGAAAGAGCGGGGAAGGATACTACCGCTACGTCGAGGGTAGTCCGGTCCGGATGAAAGCGCAGGCGCTGCCGCAGGATCGGCCCAGCGCCGTGTGGATTAGTCCGGCGGATCCGGTTTTGGCTCAGCGAGCGGTCGATCTGTTCACCGCCTTGGGGACACCGCTGGAAAGCAGTGTTTGTCCCAGTGCGCAAGCGCTATGTATCGTGACGCCTCTGGGTGAGGACGTCAGCAGTTGCTGCGCACGGGAGCTATTGGATGCGAGACGCACAGTCGGGCTGGATCTCTGCTTTGATACTTCCCGACGGCGTACGTTGATGCTTTCCCCCGTGACGGACCCGGCTTTTCGGCGTGCGGCTCACGGTGCGCTCGGCTCCGATGGCGCGGGCGTGAGCATTGTGCGGGACAGCGTGGGGCTTGTGGCCCAGCGGATCGTGGCGACAATCATAAATATCGCTTGTGATATGGCACAGCAGGGGATCGCAACTCCGGCGGATATTGATAGGGCAGTTATGCTTGGTCTTGGCTATCCGATGGGGCCACTCACGTGGGGTGATCGTCTGGGAGCGCGTACGGTGCTGAAGTTGCTCGACAACATGATGCAACTGAGCGGCGACCCGCGGTACCGGCCTTCCCCCTGGCTTCGTCGGCGGGCACAACTGTCTGCCTCGCTGCATTCTGAAGAGCCGGCCTTGTCATACTGAACACCAGACAATCGCGAACGCTGAGTTGTGTAACGCCACTCACGGAGGCACCGTTCGCAATGCGGCTCGCGGTGGCATGCATATCTCGATTATCCCCGCCCGTCGTGCGACCCACGAATTCAGCGATGCAATAGAGAACGATCCCGGCGCTTCGCGATGAGGCCGAGCAAAGCTCCACGCTCCACATTCCACTCTTTGGGGCGAACACTGGCACCAGTGCGGGAACCATGGGTCATGGGGAAAACGTAACAAGAAGATGATTTCAGAGCAATTTAGGGACACGTTGCGCGTCGTGGCCGAACTGACCACGACGCAGTTCGAGGAGTTGCAGGCAACGATGGAAGGTATGCAGGCCAAAGACACCCATCATCCGGCCATCGGGATGGGACATGGGGGAAAGCTCGCGATTGTCAACAGGGAGGCGGCGCTTCCTCGAGCGTTGCAGACCAGGGGAGGCGTGATCCCTGGACGCGTCCATCCTGGGAGTTCAACCGGCTCCAGGCCTGCCGCCATGGACAGCTTGCCTTTCGTGGCCACATTCAGTAGCGCGAATTCGTCACTGGCAGCGACCGCCAACGATCCTCAGAAGGCCAGCTCCTTCCCGATCGTAGTGCGGGTGGATATGGCGGATGACGCAACTGTCGTTGCGCAAACGCCAGCAAGCGGATTCACACAGAATGCCGACGCCGTGGCGGATTCAGGCGTGTTCCCCGAGCAGCAATGCGCCGTCCTCGTTCTGCTGCTTGAAGTGTTGCCCGACAAGGTGGTAGCGCAGCATTTCTCCATGACGGAAAGGGCTGCCAAGGAGCACGACATTGCGGTCATCTGGCGGCTTGGTGTAACCAGGCGCAAGCAAGCCATTCTGATTGCAAAACGCCAACCGCTAGCACAGGCCCCAGGCTGTAAGCACTCGCGTACCAATCCCGGCGCACGGGACGACAACAGCCCCACTCGGCAGGTCGGGACAATCACTTCGGCGCCGCCCGCAGGGCTGGGTCTTACCCAACGCCAGGGAACGGTACTCAATTTGCTTCTCGAGGGATTATCCAACAAGCTCATTGCGCGCCGTCTCGGTCTGGCTGTAAACACGGTGAAGGAACATGTGTCTGCCATCTTGCAGCGGCTCGACCTGCGCTCCCGTGCTGAAGTAATCTCGCTCCTGGAACTGCGCGTGGGCGCCGAGCAGACGGGTGGCAGCTTGTCACTCACCGCCGCGCCGGCAGGCGTGCAGGATAGAACGACCGAATCGGCACAGCGTACCCAAATTACCCCGGAAGCCATGGGCCTGACCCAGCGCCAGGGCTCAGTCCTGATTCTGCTACTTGAAGGATTGCCAAATAAGGTCATCGCACGGCGCCTGGGCTTAACGGAGAATACGGTCAAGCAGCACGTGTCCGGCATCCTGCAGCGGCTGAGACTGCGAACCCGGACCGAAGCGATTTCGCGAATGAAACGCTACCATGTGCGACACATGGCAACGGTTGGCCAGCCTTGAGCATCGCCAGTTGCAGTCGACCCACCCTCCGCCGCCCCCAGTGTGGCCCGCGGGCACGGGTGTGTCGTCGGTGTGGATTCTGTCGGTTCACATCGCATACTGGCGAATGGTCTCGCCCCGCGGTCGCAGCAGCGCACTACTTGATGAATTGGAGGGGGATTGTGCGTGATCCCCTATCGCAGGCATTCGTCGATCACGCAGTTGGTCGGTCAACTGCAGCGATCGTGTCCGGCGCCGGACGCGTACGCCAGGTCTATGTTGGCATTAAGGGCTGCATCTACAGATGACCCATTTTCTCTCGCTTGGTCCGCAGGTAGCGCCGATTCTCGGCGTTCTCGGGAATGTGCAAGGGCACTTGTGCCAGGACATTCAGCCCGTGCGCAGCCAGGGCTGCCCGCTTCGTGGGATTGTTGCTGAGCAATCTCACTGTGCTGGCGCCAATGTCGAGGACAATATGGGCCGCCTCATCGTACGTGCGGGCGTCGACGGCGTGGCCGAGATGGGTATTGGCGTCGACGGTATCGAACCCCGCGTCCTGGAGCCGATACGCGAGGATCTTCTCCGCAAGTCCAATGCCCCGGCCCTCATGGCCGCGTACGTAGACAACGATGCCGCAGCCCTCGTCTGCAATACGACGGAATGCAAGCTGGAGCTGCTCACCACAGTCGCATCTGAGTGACGAAAATGCGTCGCCGGTCAGGCACTCGGAATGCACTCGGACCAGACATCCCGGTGTTTGTGCGGGATCTCCCATCACTAGCGCAATATGCTCCAGGCCGGTCGTGGTGCTTCGATATGCAATCGCCAGAAAGGTGCCGGTAGAGAGCGGTAGCCTGGCCTCGCCACAACGCTCGACCAGCCCGGTTGGCTTTGCGGATATGGCCGGAAACCGTAGCCTCCGGGCGTCGCGCAGTCTCTCCAGATGATGGTGCTCCAGCGGGGTCATGATGTCTATTTGTTCAGCGGCGGACATGCAAATTCTCTCGATGTTGGGGCGTATGGCGGTGGGGCTAGGCCGCCCAAAGGTTGGCTTTGGCTATCGCGGCCGGAGCTTCCAGAAACGACACCACCTCCAGCCCATAGCCGGCCATGCTTGGCAGACGCCGTGGGCTTGCCAGGAGCGTCATCCTGGCGATGTTCAGATCGCGCAGGATTTGCGCTCCAATGCCGTGCGTGCGCAGGTCCATTGGCTTTTGATCAAGCGCGCCACCGTCAGGCGCTGACATGTGCGACGCCAGGGCTTCCGGATCCTCGCCACAGTTCAAAAGCAGGGCGGCACCTCTCCCCGAGGCTTGCAGCTTTGCAAGTGCTCCCGACAGGGACCAGGAGTGCCGGTTGGTATTCACACTTAGAAGATCCATCATCGACATGGGTTCATGCACCCGAACGAGTACTTCGTCGGCAGCCGACCACTGGCCGCACGTTAGCGCAAGATGTGTTCCTCCGAGGTGGTCACGGAAGACGATGCAGTTGAACTCGCCCTGTGCAGTGTGCAGTATTTGCTCGGAGACTCGCTTGATCAGTGTTTCATTGCGGCTGCGGTACTCGATCAGATCTGCAATGGATCCGATTTTGAGACCATGCCTGCGAGCGAAGATCTCCAGGTCTGGCATGCGGGCCATGGTCCCGTCGTCGTTCATGATTTCGCAGATGACGGCAGCGGAAGAGCGGCCTGCCATCGCCGAAAGGTCGCAGCCGGCCTCCGTGTGCCCCGCCCGCACGAGTACGCCGCCGTCACGGGCCTGCAAGGGAAAGATGTGCCCCGGCTGAACGAGATCGCCCGGTGTTGCATCTCGTGCAACCGCTGCCTGCACGGTTCTGGCGCGGTCGGACGCCGAGATCCCGGTAGTGACGCCGCGGGCCGCCTCGATGGAGACCGTGAACGCGGTGCCGTGTGCAGCACCATTGCGAGTGGTCATCGGTGGCAGGCGCAGGCGCTGGCAGTGCTCGCGTGTCAGTGTCAGGCAGATTAGCCCGCGACCATGCTTGGCCATGAAATTGATGGCATCCGGGGTGATGTGGTCGGCGGCGATCACGAGATCGCCTTCGTTCTCTCGGTCTGCATCGTCGACCAGTATCACCAAGCTGCCGGCAGCGAGATCGGCCAGGAGTTCCGGGATCGTAGATAGAGAGGGGTTCATGGGTACTCTAGGTTGGGATTGCCGCTGTGCGGGCTTGTGGCCGGCGGTGAGTGTTGCTCTTGGCTTCTATTGAAGCGTCTCGAGTGGCACAGATCTAGCCAGATAATGGGCAAACGATGTCCGGAAATCCTCGGCACCACCCCGCCGATATCCGCGCCCTATGCTGAGCCTGCGCGATATCGAGGAAGTGCTGTTCGAGCTGAGCGGTGACCCTGCGTGCCAATGCCAAACGTTTGAAAAGTTCTTTGACAACAAGACGGCCGGCAACCCCAACTACACCTCGATCATCGATGAGCGTCAGTACAAACGCATCCAGAGACTGCTCGATGATGCGCGCGCCAAGGGCGCGCGCATCGAGTCATGCGGGCCGATGCCAGTTGGCAAAGAGCGAACGCTGCCGCTGCAGATCGTTACGGACGTCACCCCCGACATGCTGGTGATGACCGAAGAACTCTTCGGCCCCATCCTGCCGGTCGGCCCGTACGACACGATGGACGAGGCGATCGGCTTTATCAATGAGCACGCGCGGCCCCTGGCCCTGTACTGCTTCAGCCGCGACCGCGCCGAGCGCGACGATTTACTCGGCCGTACGCACTCGGGCGGCGTCTCGGTCAACGACTGGGGCTGGCATGTGGTGAATCACGACGCACCCTTCGGCGGCATCGGCAACTCGGGCATGGGCAACTATCACGGGGAAGAGGGCTTTCGCGAGTTGTCCCATGCCAAGACCGTGTTCAAGCGGCAGCGCTTCTTCCCCATCGACCTGTTCTATCCACCCTACGGAACGGTCATCCAGCGCCTGGTACTGCGGTTCTTCCTCGGCCGGGCCGATCCCGCTCTGGGGGCCTCGAACAAGCACTGAAGCAAGAGTACGGCCACGACGATATGGGCCGTCGTTGGCCAGCACGTTCGGTCCGGTGTCCACTTTCGGGCGCGGTGCGCTACCGCAATGCGCACGGGCGGGGCTGGGACGGCCGCGGCGCCATGCCGGACTGACTGTAGCGGGCGATCCGCGCCAGGCAGACGGTGGAACATTTCCGGGTGCCCATCGCGGGCCCGCAAGCACCTAGCTCGCTGCGCTATCCTTCGCGAAGCGTTCTGCGTAATTTTTTGGGGTCACCCCGAACCGACGCGTGAACGCCTTGCGTAGCACGTCAAAGCTGTTGTAGCCATAGCGCCGTGCGATTTCCTCCGTCGACCGCCCACCTAGTTCGAGCGCCCGGCACACTGCTTCGAGTCGGACGGCCTCGACGTACTTTGCTGGCGTAGTCTTCAGTTCTCGCTGGAAGGTGCGTATCAACGTCCTGACGCTGGTTGCGAGCCTATCTGCCAGGACTTCTACCGTAAGGCTCGCTTCGAGGTGCTCGCTGATCCAGAGGCACAGTTCATCCAGGCTTGAGCCGGCCGTGCGCTGGGACTGAAGGGCGACGCTGAATTGCGCCTGTCCGCCCGGACGTCGCAAGAATAGGACAAGATTCTTGGCGATCTCCAAGGCCACATTGTCCCCCATGTCTTCGCCGACCAAGGCAAGCGCAAGGTCGATACCCGCCGATACTCCAGCGGAGGTGTAGATGTTTCCGTCTTTCACCCATATTGGAGTCGGATCGACCTGCACCTTGGGATAGCGTTCGGCCATGCTTTGCGCCACACCCCAATGGGTCGTTGCCCTGCGACCATCCAGGAGTCCTGCTTCAGCCAATGCGAACGCTCCGACGCATATCGAGCATATGCGCCGCACTGTCCGCGCGCGCGTTCGGAGCCACTCCATGGTGGCCTTGTCCAGCTGATCTGATGATCTGAAGCCCGAAGCCACGATCAACGTGTCGATTGGCCTGTGTGCACGACGCTCCTGTTCAAGCGTCCTGTGTCCCTTGAGTCCAATGCCGGTTTCGCTCTCGATGTATATGTCGGCGCCCGCACAAACCAGTTCCAGTGCATAGGGTGCAGTTTTGCCCTCGTGAAGCCGATTCGCGAAGGCAAATACTTCCGCCGGGCCGATGACGTCGAGCGCATCGACGGGTGGCAATCCCAAGATCACAACTCGCCTCGGCATCGCCCCTGCACGCGGGCCGCGTGATGTCTTCCGTTCCCTCATCGAGGCCTCGCCTTCCGACCAAAAGCCCATTCTGGCACAAATCATCCAAAAACAGTCATTTTTGCCAACCCCGGGCGACCTACACTGGGAACCTGATCAACTTGATATTTGCGGAGGACATGTGGGCACACCTGTCATCATCGGGGGCGTTAGCGATCCCGATTCCGAGCTTACCCGTAAAGCTGCCTCGCTCGTCGAGCGCGTCCATTCCAAAGCGATGTGGGGTCACGTACACCGGACGTGGTGGTGGTCTGAATTCCTTGGTCAGAAGCGTGGGTTGAAGTATGACCGCGAGGCCGTCTACCTTGCCTCGTTGCTGCACGACCTGGGACTTACGGAAGAATTTGCTGCCGATCAACGCTTTGAAGTCGATGGCGCCGATGCCGCCAGCCGATTCCTGCTGGCGAACGGCTACGCGGAATCGAAGGCACAACTGGTCTGGGACGCGATCGCGCTTCACGCCAGCGCCGGCATCGCCGACCGCAAGGAGCCGGAAGTCGCTCTTGTCCACATGGGTGCCCATGTGGACGTCATGGGGCTCTGGATCGAGGAACTTACACCGTCCCTCATCGACGATGTCCTGCAACTCTATCCGCGTCTGGGATTCAAAGCCGCGTTTCAGGCGGCGCTAGCTGAAGTTGCACGGAAGAAGCCCCACACGGCAATTGGCACGGGACTAGCAGATATCGGACGTCGTCACGTGCATGGTTTCGAGATTCCGAACGTTTGCGACCTGCTCGACCACGCCCCTTTCGAAAGCTGAACCGCGGTCTTGCCGGAGAGGATGGCTCTCCGGCAGCTGAGACGCCGTCCTGATTCGATAAGCTCATTGTCGATTGCAGGTCACGAAGCGGCAATTATCAGCAGTTGCGGCGGCCATCCGCCGGTTCGTCGCCGAACTGTGACGCGGTGTCCTCAAGCCCAAATCACTTGGGGCTTGTTACCCGGTTTATTGAAATCGTCTGGCTGATGTCCCTTACCCCCCCCTCAAGCCTAATCCACGTCGCTTGAGGTGCGGCGGGTCAATACAGTTGGCCGTCCGCCGCAAGCGGTCCGCCGCGACGCACGCGTGGATTCCTGAAAGCATGTTGTGCGATGGCTGATTGCTCACCGGAAATGGCGTGCGCGGGCTTGTGCTGTTCAGCGAGTGGCATCAATCCAGGACTCACCGATGTCCTGTTCATGGGTTAGACGATGAAACGCACAAGTACCGATTCCGCACCTGTCGGCGAGCGGCTGGACTATTGGCGAGACGCTATCAGTCGCGCCTTCGTCAAGCTGGACGTTGACCCCGCCAAGCTCAATGGAGGGCGGCAGTTTTCTGGTTGCATCGCCCAGAGCGATCTCGCGGACATTGAACTTGCGGTGGTGAATTCCAGTGGCCAGCATGTGCGACGGACTTCGCGACTGATCCGGCAGACTCAGGAGGAACTGTTCCTGGTCAGCTTCCAATTGGCAGGTGAGGGGGAAGTACGCCAAGATGGTCGACGTGCGGTACTTGCAGCTGGCGATTTTGCGATCTATGACAGCACGCGTCCCTATGAACTCGTGTTCCGGGAGGACTTCGAACAACTGGTGGTGACGGTGCCACGCGACCGGCTGCGGGTGCGAGCACCGTCGGCGGAGCGGTTGACGGCCGTCGCCATTCGCGGCAGTCAAGGCATAGGGCGCCTGCTAGGGGAGTTGGTGGCGGGATTGCCAGAGCATGCAGAGGCGATGGCTGGTCAGACACAGGCGTCTGTTTCCGACGCCGTGCTCGATCTCGTCGCTGCGGCTCTTGCGACTTTGCCGGCTTCGCAGGCCGGATCGCTACCGACCTTGAAGCTGTTTCACTTGAACCGGATCAAGTCCTATATTCACGAACATCTATCCGACCCGGACTTGAGCATCAGCTCGATCAGCGAAGCGCTCGGTATGTCCGTCAGCTCACTGTATCGGGTGTTCGAGGTGGAACCGTGTTCGCTTGCCGAGTGGATCTGGGATCAGAGGCTGCAGGCATGTCGGGCGACGCTGCTCGACGTTGCCTGTTCCGGGTTAAGCATCAAGCAGGTCGCTCTGAGCTGGGGGTTCAACGATCCCGCACACTTCAGCCGCGCGTTCCGGAGGCGGTTCGGCCAAAGCCCGGCTGCGTTCCGCTCGCGCGACTAGCAGCCGGGCCGTCCAGTCCCTGTGAGACGGCTTGAACCGAGGCGTCGTTTGAACGCTCAGGCCTGTTCACCTTCTTCGAGCTCGGTATGCTCGACGGCCCGCATGCCCGCGGAGTTGCCGTTTGCGCTTTGGCTGGGCTTCGCATACACGACACGAGGCTTTGGATTGCGGTCCAGCAGCAGTTGTGTCACGTCAGGGCGAGAGTAATGCCCGGCCGGATCAGCAGCTGCCTTCGCGAGGGTGATGGCGGCCAGGTCAATGTCCGCATACAACAGCCCCTCCGCGTCCGCAGGCAGCGGATCGGCCAGCGACCGTCCGTCGGGACCGTAGATTTGCGCGTGGCCGCCCCCCAGCTTGAGGAGCGCTTGCTGCTCGGGTGTCTCGCAAAGCATGTCGATCATCTTTTGCGAAACCGTCGCGCACGGCGCAACCACGAAGCACTGGCCCTCGACCGCATACAACCGACTCGCGGCGTTGTTTACCTCTGGTCCGAGCGCGTAAGCCGCGTCGACGTAAAGGGAGAAGCTGGGCCAGGCGGCGATATGGACCTGCTCATTCTGAGCATACATCGCGTATTTGGTAAGTGGCTGAAGATGTTCCCAGCAGCAAAGGGCGCCAACCCTGCCGAGGTTGGTGTCGTGAACAGCCAGGTCACTGCCGTCGCCTTCGCCGAAGATCGCGCGTTCGACATGCGTGGGTTTCAGCTTGCGGCGCGTGGCAATGGTCTTCCCTTCAGGGCTCAGGATGGCCTGGGCAATGTACAGGCTTCCAGCGTCTTTCTCGCTGAAGCCAAGCACAACGGTGATGTTGCAACGCGATGCCGCTTGGGCGACGCGCTCAAACTGCACGCTGTCGATGACCATCGAATTGTCGTGGTATGCCTGGATGAATTTCATTCCCCAGATCGGCGCACCAAGCCAGGCAAACCACGGATAGCCAGGTATCCACGTTTCAGGGAAGGCAATGAGACTTGCGCCGCCTCGGGCGGCCTCTTCGATGAGCGCAATCGTCTTGTCAATGGTTGCCTCGAGATTCAGAAACTCTGGCGCCGCCTGGACAGCAGCTACCCGATAGCGGGGATGTTCAATGGGCATAGTGGTCTCCTGATGTGTGGTGCCCAAGCATAGGCGGAAAAGATCCGACTCCCTTGTCTGAGATTCCTGCCTGTCTTGTGCTGGCTTCTTGGGATGCCTTGCTTGCGTGGGCGAACTCATATCAGACTACGCAGCTATTCGCTGAGGGCTTTAGCGCTTCACTCGCACCGTCGTTCTATGCGGGGCCGCTGCGGAGCTCGTACGCGTTGCTGAAGTCCAATCCACAGCGGCTAAAGTGCGAGCAAACCCGAAGTGAGCAGAATGCATACATAACCTACGAATAGAACTGCACGGCTTGCAGTTTTGCCTGTGCGCTTCGCAGCCTCGCCTTCCGTCAGGGATCTGATCGCAACTGGCTCGGCATAGGACTTTCGGTCATCCATTCCGGCCAGGATTCACCTGCCGGATACTCGGGCTAGGGCTTGTCAGGCGCCAGACACTTGCTGACGAGTCCGGCATATCGCTGAAGGTGTGCGCAAACGGGAAGCGTTCATATAGATTACCCCGTATGGCACACACGTCCTTTTTCGCCAATAATGACCCCACATCCATCACTGGACGAGGGCGACCATGCGATACAGTCCCGATGCCATCCGCACCGTCGCCCTGGTCGGGCATGCCGGGTGTGGCAAGACATCGCTTGTCGAAGCGCTGCTGCACCAGGGCGGCGCCTTACACGCGCCCGGCAGCGTGGAGCGCGGCACCACGGTCAGCGATTTCGACCCGTTCGAGCGCAAATATCATCACTCGCTGAACTCTGCCGTCGTCCATCTGCACTATAGGGACACGCGCATCTATCTGCTGGATACTCCCGGATATCCGGACTTTTCGGGGCTGTCGATCAGTGTCCTGCCCGCTGTAGAGACTGCCGTCATCGTCATCAATGCACAGACCGGCATCGAAATGACCACCCGGCGCATGATGGCGTGGGCGGAGGAACGCAAGCTCTGCAGAATGATCATCGTGAACGGTATTGATGGCGAAAAGGTCGACCTTCCGGGGCTTCTGACGCAAATCCAGGCGACCTTCGGCATGGGATGCCTGCCCATCAATCTGCCGGCGCAAGGCGGCCGCGAGGTGGTGGATTGCTTTTTCAACCCTGCCGGCGACGCCGATTTCCTGTCTGTTGCTGCGGCGCACAACGCGCTGGTCGATCAAGTGGTCGAGATCGACCCAGCCCTGATGGAGCTATACCTGGAGCAGGGCGAGGCCATCAACCCGGAGCAGTTGCACGAGCCCTTCGAACGGGCGCTGCGCGAAGGTCATCTGGTGCCGATCTGCTTCACGTCAGCGGCCAACGGCGCCGGCATCGCGGAATTGCTCGATGTGTTCGTCCGGCTCCTGCCCAATCCCTTGGAAGGGAACCCGCCGCTCTTCTATCGCGACGCTGGCGGCCGCAAGGAAGTCGTGCGCGCCGAGCCGGTCGCGGACAGGCATGTGCTGGCCCACGCCTTCAAGATTGTCATGGACCCATACATCGGCAAAATGGCCGTGTTTCGCATCCATCAGGGCACGATCAGGCGCGATAGCCAGCTTTATATCGGTGACCGGCGCCAGCCATTCAGGGTCGCTCATCTCATGATGCTGCAGGGCAAGGAGCACGTGGACGTCACGCAAGCCGGGCCAGGCGATATCTGCGCCACGGCCAAGGTCGACGAGATCGGCTTCGATGCCGTGCTGCACGACGCCCCCGAGGACGGCAACATCCACCTGACCCCGCTCCACTTCCCCATGTCCATCTATGGTCTGGCGATCGAGCCTGCACGCCGAGGCAACGAGCAGCGCCTCTGGGAGATTCTGCAGAAACTGAGTGCGGAAGACCCGTGCCTGCGCATCGAACACCCGGCCGGCACCAACGAGACGGTGGTACGCGGCCTGGGCGAGTTGCACCTGCGCCTCATGCTGGAGCGACTCTCCGAGCAGTACAAGCTCGAGGTCGTGACACGGCCACCGACAATCGCCTATCGGGAAACCATCGGCACCAGCGCCGAGGGGCACTATCGCCACAAGAAGCAAACCGGGGGCGCCGGGCAATTCGGCGAAGTCATGCTGCGCGTCGAGCCACTGCCGCGAGGCACTGGTTTCGAGTTCGTCGACGCCGTCAAGGGCGGCGCCATCCCAGGCCAGTTCATTCCCGCCGTGGAAAAGGGCATCCTGCAGGTCATCGACAGCGGACCGCTTGCCGGCTTCCCGATGCAGGACGTGCGCGTCACCGTCTTCGACGGCAAGAGCCATCCAGTCGACTCCAAGGAAGTGGCATTCGTCTCCGCGGGGCGGAAGGCCTTCGTCGATGCGGTGCTGAAAGCCCAGCCCATCCTGCTTGAGCCTATCGTGGACATTGAGGTGATGACGCCGGAAGCGTCGATGGGTGACATCATCGGCGACCTGTCCGCCAAGCGCGGGCAGGTTCACGGCACACGCACGGCCGCCGGCAACGCCGTGGTCGTTGTAGGGCAGGTCCCATTGTCCGAACTCAACGACTATCAATCGCGCCTGAACGCGATCGCTGGCGGACACGGCAACTACAGCATTCAGATCAGCCACTACGATCCGACGCCCCCCGCCCAGCAGGAGCGCATGGCGTCGAAACACAAAGAAGCAGGGCGATAGCGGGGCCCGGCTCCAGCATTAGTACCGTCGGCCGGCCGTTAGCCGGATCTTGATTTGGCCGCCCTGACGGTCCGGCCGGCCCCGGCTTCGCTCGTGGTAGATTCCTTTCGCTGTCTTCACGCCTTTGCGGTGCAAAGCCGAGCGGGTGTTTGCCCTTGCACCGGCTCGCGAGTTGACAGCTTTCTGCGGCAACGGTGACACATTTACATCTGATACGGTCTACGGCTGCTGCTGCACGGCCATCCAATACACATGCATCCTCAATCGTCCGATCTAGTTGGTCATCATCCGTCCATCGTCGCGTTGCGCGACCTGGTGACGCGCGTCGCGCGCAGCCAGGCCCGCACGGTGCTGATTTATGGCGAGACCGGGACCGGCAAGAGCCTGATTGCCCGGATGCTCCATGAGCAGTCTGCCCGCGCCGCGCGCGACTTCATCGATATCAATTGCGCGGCGATTCCTGCCCAGTTACTGGAATCGGAACTGTTCGGCCACGAGCGAGGCGCATTCACCGGGGCCGTGGTCAAGAAGGAAGGGCTGATCGAGGCGGCCAATGGCGGCACGGTATTCCTGGATGAAGTGCGTGAGCTGGACCCGGTGATGCAGTCGAAGATCCTCACGTTGCTCGATACCCGACGGTTCCGGCGCGTGGGTGCGGTCAAACCGATCAGCGTGGACGTGCGCTTCATCGCGGCCACCAACAAGATCCTGCTGGGCGAAGTCAACGCAGGGAATTTTCGCGAGGATCTCTACTACCGCCTGCAAGTCATCGCCATCAATATCCCGCCGCTACGCGAGCGCGGCGACGACATCTTCCTGCTGGCCCATGCGGCGCTGGAACGCTACAACCTGCAGTACGGCAGTCGGATGCGGCATTTCGACCCCGAGGTGGCGCGCATCTTCCGCAGCTATCGCTGGCCGGGCAATGTGCGCGAGCTGGAGAACCTGCTCGAACGGATCTGCCTGCTGGAGGAGGGCGATACGGTGCTGCCCGGGCATTTGCCCGCGCGTATCCTGCGCGAGGTCTCCGGCGCTCGTGCCACGGAGAAGCTGCCCGCGCCGCGGGCCCGTGGCGACGCAGGCACCGATGTGCACGACAATCCGCAGGACGACGGCGGGCTCGACTATTCCACGGCGACGGCTCGCTTCCAGACCGGTCTGGTACGCGCTGCGCTTCGCCACGCCGACGGCAACATCGGCATCGCAGCGGAACGGCTCGGTCTGACGCGCCATGCATTGCGACACCAGATGATCAAGCTGGGTATCACCGATGCGTGAAAATCGCACGCGCTGCGTGTGAATCGCGCGTTAAATCCGCGCATGGTATTTTTGCGTTCCGTTTAGTGCGTTGATTTAAAAGGAGAATTGTCAATTCTTGAGTCTGGCATGGATTTCGCTGAAAGGGTTCCAGGACGGGCATCGGTGCCCGCGAACGCTCTGGAGACCTGACACATGCAGTCACTGAAGATCATCTGCCCCAACGGCCATCTTGGCTTTGCGCCGTTGCGCATCGCCAGCTTCGAACTGGGCGTGGAAGCCGGGCCGGACTACATCGCCGCCGACTCGGGCAGCGATGACGTGGGGCCAGTGCCGCTGGGGTCCGATACCTCGACCAGCCCCGAGGCATGGCAGCGCCACGACCTCGAGCAGATGCTGCTGGCATCGCGCAAGCTTGGCGTGCCGATGATCATCGGCTCGGCTGGCGATACCGGCACCAACAGCCGTGTGGACCTGTACGTTCGCATCATCCAGGACCTGGCCCGCCAGCACGGGCTAAAGCGCTTCAAGCTCGGCTACTTCTATTCCGAGGTGGACAAGGGCCTGCTGCGCGCGAGACTCGACGACGGCGATGCGATCACGGGGCTGGACGGCTTTGCCGACCTCACGCACGACGAACTCGCTGCCACCGAGCGCGTTGTCGCCATGGCCGGCGTGCATCCGTACGTCGAATTGCTGCGCCAGGGCGCCGATGTCATCATCGGGGGCCGCAGCTCCGACGCGGCCTTGTTCGCCGCGCCCGCGCTGCATCATGGCTTCTCGGCGGACCAGGCGTACTACCTGGGCAAGGTGCTGGAATGCGCGTCGTTCTGCGCGGAGCCTTATGGCGGCAAGGAGACCGTGATGGGCACGATCTCGCACGACGATGTGCGCGTCACCGCCATGCACCCCGAGCAGCGCTGCACCGTGGCGTCCGTGGCGGGCCATGCGATGTACGAGCGTTCAAATCCATACGACGAATTCGTGGCCGGCGGCCGCCTCGACATGCGCGACTGCCGCTACGAACAGGTGGACGAGCGCACCACCCGGATCACGGGGTCGCGCTTCCACGCTGACGAAGCGGTGCGCGTCAAGCTCGAAGGCTCTGGCAAGGTGGGCGAACGCTACGTGGGGCTGTGCGGCGTGCGCGATCCATACACGATCGCCAATATCGACCGCGTCATGGCATGGGCCCGGGAGCAGGTGCGACTGCGCTTTGGCGACGAAGGCTACCAGCTTCATTACAGCGTCTACGGGCGCGACGGCGTGATGGGCGAGCTGGAGCCGCTGCGCGACCGGCCCGGCCACGAGCTCGCCGTGCTGGTGCAAGGCGTGGCGCCCACGCGCGAGATGGCCGAGGAAGTGACCATGACCGGGCTGCGCCAGATGTTCTACGCGCGGCTGCCCGACGTGAAGGGCACGGCCGGATCGGTGTCGTTCCCGCTGGACGAAGTGCTGCACGCGAGCGCGGCTTACCGCTGGACGCTCAACCACACCATCGCCGTGCACGATCCGCTGGCGCTGTTTCCCACACACCTCGTCCACGCGGGCGTCTGATGCAAGCCATCCTGGAGCCGAATATGCCTACTCAGAAACTGCACGAACTGGCCAAGACCATCCGCAGCAAGAACGCCGGCGTGAACAAGATCACGTTCGACATCATCTTTCGCGAGGCGGCGCAGTATGAGCGCGTCAAGCGATCCCGCGCGATCACGCGCGAATCGATGGCCGCGCTGTACCGCATTCCGGTGGAGCGCATCTCCGATTTCGTCGAATACGATCCCGCGCTGGCCATCAAGTTCACGATCTATCGAAACCGCCCCAGCGGCTGCGCGGGCGATGGCGACATCTTCGGGGCCCAGCAGTACGCGCCGCTGCTGGACCTGGACGTGCCGGCCTGAGCGGCTCGCCCCCTTGAATGATGTCATTTTCATTTCCACGCTGATCCCGGAGGTGCCGTAATGCGCTGGTATCGAACGACGTATTTTGACATTGCAGGCCGTCTGCTGGCGGCGCTGCTGCTGGTTGGCGCGGCTGGGGCCGCAGGCGCCCAGACTTCTGCGCCAGCGGCGCCCGACGCGGTGCCGCCGCTGGTGCGGCTGGTGGTACCGTTCACGGCCGGCGCCAGCAACGATGTCATCGCTCGCGGTTTGGCCCAAGGTCTGGCTCGGCGCCTGGGCACGACCGTGATCGTGGAGAACAGGCCGGGTGCGGCCGGTGTGGTGGGGTCCAACTTCGTCGCCAAGTCACCGCACGATGGATCGGTGCTGCTGCTGACGTCATCCACGCTGCTGACCGCGGCGGCCACGCAACCGAACTCGCCGTACGACCCGCTCACGGCCTTTGCGCCGGTGGCCATGGTGGCCGATGGGCCGATGCTGCTGGCCGTGTCGTCGGCGATGCCCGCGCGCACGCCCGCGGAGGTGCTGGCCGCAGCGCGAGCCAAGCCGGGCAGCATCACCTATGGGTCCGCCGGCGTCGGCTCGCTGGGGCAGATGGCCACGGAACTGATGTGCGTGTCGTCGGGTGTCAGCATGATGCACGTGCCGTACAAGGGCGCGTCCAATGCGTTGATCGACCTGGCGGCCGGGCAGATCGACGTAATGATCTCCAACTACAGTTCGCTGGCCACGCTGATCAAGTCGGGCAAGGTGCGTCCGCTGGCCGTGACGTCGCACGAGCGCAATCCTGCGTTTCCGGATCTGCCGCCTCTGGGCGCATCGGTTCCCGGCTATGTGGCCGACATCTGGGTGGGCGTGCTGGCGCCGGCCGGCACGCCGGCGCCGCTGGTGGAACGGCTTAACCGCGAGATCGCGGCGGTGGCGACATCGGATGACCTGAAGGCGACGCTGGCCCAGGACGGCGCCCGGCCGTCCGCCGCCAGTGCGGACGTGTTCGGCAAACGGATGAAGCAAGAGCTGGCGTTGTGGAAACGGATCGCCACAGAGCGCAAGATCGTGGCGGAGTAGCGACCAGGCAGGGCATCGCGCTCGGGTGCCGCTGTATCCGTTTGTCGGTGGTTCAGAACGCGGGGATGATCGATCCCTTGAACTGCGCATTGATGAAGTTGCGCACTTCGTCGGATTGATAGGCCTTGACGAGCTTGCTCACCCACGGCTTGTCCTTGTCCTGAGGGCGCGCGGCAATCAGGTTGGCGTACGGGCCGCGTGCATCCTCAATGGCGATGGTGTCTTTCTGCAAGGACAGTCCCGCCTGGTAGGCATAGTCATTGTTGATCGATGCCGCCGCGAGGTCGGGCAGCGCGCGCGGCAGTTGGGCGGCGTCGAGTTCCACCAGCTTGAGCTTGCGCGGATTCTCCACCACATCGAGCGGCGTCGCGTTGACGCCGTTCTGGCCCACGCCTGCTTTCAGCTTGATCAGTCCTGCCTTCTGCAGCAATAACAATGCGCGGTTGCCGTTTGACGGATCGTTCTGGATACCGATCTTCGCGCCCTCCGGAAGTTCATCGACGCCGCGATACTTCTTGGAGTAAATCCCCAGCGGCGCAGTGATCGTCAAGCCAACCGGCACTATCCTGTAGCCGCGCGTCCTGATCTGGCTGTCGAGGAATGGCTTGTGCTGGAAGGCGTTCGCGTCCAGGTCGCCGGATGCCAACGCCTCGTTGGGCTGCAGGTAGTCGTTGAACACCACCACATCGATCGTCAGGCCGTCGCGGGCGGCCACCTTCCTGACCAGGTCGAAGATCTGCTCCTGGTTACCGGCCGAGATGCCCACCTTGATCTTCGTCTTGTCCGGCGCACCTTGCGCCAAGGCGGATCCGATGCCTGCGACCACGCCAATGCCAACCCCAAGCGCCACGATGAGGGCGCGCACCCGCTTGTTCATAGTTATGGTCCCCGAATGGAAATGAGCCGGAAGCGGGCGCTACGCGTGACCAGCATGTCCCGCGCAGCGCCCGCATTGCCGACGGTGGCTCATTGTCGGGGGCGGGCGAATCGGCGCAAAGGAAGGAATCGGTATGACGTTAGTCGTGCGGCGCTGGAACAGCCGCGTCGCCGGTGGCGGCTTCAGAAAGCCAAGACCGCGCTGCGCCGACAGGAACTCGCCAACCACCGCGCCGATCATTTGCATGGTGCCGAAAGCTTCAGCAAGCCTTCGGCACCGACTGGAGGTGATTAGTGCTCGATCACCGGCGCATGCACAGGCGCGATCGATTCGTGCGTGGTTGCCGTACGTTGCGCAGCCTTGTGCACCATCGTGTAGGCATAGTCGATACCCATGCCGTACGCGCCAGAATGTTCCTTGGCCAGGCCGGTCACGGCATCGTATGTGTCGCGGTTCTTCCAGTCGCGCTGCCATTCGAGCATGACCTGCTGCCAGGTCACCGGCACCACGCCGGCCTGGATCATGCGCTGCATGGCGTAGTCGTGGGCTTCCTTGGTCGTGCCGCCCGAGGCATCTGCCACCATGTAGATCTCGTAGTCGCCTTCGAGCATGGCGCTCAGTGCGAAGGTGGTGTTGCAGACTTCGGTCCAAAGCCCGGCCACGACGATCTTCTTGCGGCCGTTGGCGGCCAGTGCCCAGTGC
>NZ_JBFRFX010000032.1:0-90089 GCF_052115045.1 Cupriavidus sp. 2TAF22 | reverse complement strand
GACTGGCTCCCGAAACCTCGAATCCTTCATCCATGGCCAGGCGACAGATTCGCCGTCAAACACCCAAGGTGGGAGCCCGGTGCCTGAATTGGGCACGCCGGGATCTGTGCGGGGGGTGTCCAGCAATGGGCATTCCTACCGCGATATTCACCTCGGGGACCAACGGCGCCTCTCATGAGATATGAGGATGGGCGCAGAGGCACGCGTTGCCTCCCAATGTTTCCCCCCAGCATGCCCGCATTTCGCCGGCAGCTAACGCGGAGTTCGGGGTTGGATGGGCCTATGATTCCAGCCCGGGGGAGCAGGCAGAACTCATGGCTTCGCCCGTTACCCTCTACACCTCAAAGCCCATCCATTACCGATTGCGCCTCGCCGCCGGAAAGATCGTCGCTATACGAGTCAAACCTACGGCAACCGTCGGCGAATGGCTGCCAATGCAAACTCGGCGGGGAAATTCGGTTTGTTCAGGATGAGGGCGTAAAGCGCCCGCCCTCGCTCGCCGCCTTTGGGCTAGCCCTGGGCTAAACTGGGTCATCGGCGACTTGGCACCTTGCGACGGCAGAGCACCCAAGTCATTGAATTTCAAGAGATATTGCCGACTACCATTATCAACCAGTCGAAACCGACGAGAAGAAGTTAATGCCGATAATTATTCTCGTAACTAGAGCCTCCTCGTACGCGGTAGGGGCCGAGATGCGCAATATAGCCGCCATGCAGGTCCGGCCCAACTACTGCGGTGGTGATCCTCGTTGCTGCTTGGCTGCCAAGATCGCGAGCTGATTGCTAGCGAGCACAGCATGCGGGCTGACGGGGGCTACAGGGCACGTTGGGGCTTGAGGCCTCGCTGTGCCTCGTCCCAGAATCAATCGCATCATCTCGTGACGTTGTCCGCGATCTGTCGAGCGAGCCCGACATGAACGATTGTCAGCTCTCAGCTGTGCGGAACCGCAACGTCCATGGTTGCGACCCACGTTTTCGCCGTCCGCTTGTAGCGCTGCACGAATGCGTTCCGCCTGCACTTCGGTACCCACATTCACGATGCCAGCCCCCGCGTCCGCGCGGATCTGCCGCCGCGGCAGCGCAAGCGTTCGTAATCGCGGCACTCGAGGGGGATGGGCAGGGGACTCGGACGACTGTCGAGCCAGACATTCACCTTTGCTGAGCAGGTGGCGCGATAGCGCGATGCGCCCACACGCATGGATAGCCCGAGATGCGAAACCGGCATGCTAATCGCATGCGGGGCTCGGAACGCCTCGGTCGCCGGGGTGGCGGTAGCCGGCTTGTGCCGCGGTGCACCGAATGGTTGGGGCGGCAGCGTGGTACCCAGTGTGCTAGTCCACAGCAGAGCGGGAAATGCAGGAGCATTCGCCCAACCGCTGCAGCGACACCGTAGCCTGGCCGAGCAACTGCGACGAGATAGAAGCCGGAAAGGTCGTCCTGCAGGAGCTATGAGATCGAGGGTGCCTGGCTTCTGGCTGTTATCGACGTGGCCGCCCGTTCTGCCAGCGACAGATCCGGCTAGACAATGCTCGAGCGCATTTGGCTGCCATCAGCCTCGATGTCGTGTGCGAGGCGTTGGGCTGCGCGGCGGATTTCGGTCCAGCGTACCTGCCCGATGATCGACCGTTTATCGAGCGCTTCTTCGGTACGGTCACCGCAATACTCTCGCGACGGCTCCCCGGGGTGATACGAGGAAAGGATGCGGCGCAGGTCATGCTGAAACGTCTGCGCGATCCGGCCGACTCGTTCAAGCGGCTTGCAGTGGATTACTCGGAAATCGAGAAGGCCGGCCTGTTCGCGGAAACGGCGATTCGCGCATATCGGCTGTCGCCGGACCTGGGGGGGGGGCCTTCAAGTATTCGTCATGCCCGATTGCGGATTGCCAGCCAGCCTGGGACGGAACGCTGCTGCGCTCGTCGAGGATCACCTGTCTTTAGGCTACGACAGTGCACTGTACGGTCATGGCCGCCCTCGAGTCCCTAATGCCGGTAGCGGATGGCGTCGATTACCAAAGTGAGGGCCCTCGAGGATTGCCTGCGGCTTGGATAGTAGGCATGCAGCCCCGGGAATGCCGGACACCAGTTCTCCATGACACTGAGCAAACGGCCTTCACGCACGTGCGGGCCTGCGAGATCCGCGGGAACGAAAGCCAGACCGCAGCCGCTCAGCGCTGCATGAAGCATTTGATATGCGCTATTGAACGTGACTTGCCCGCTGACTCGCGCTTCTATCTCGTCCTCGCCATTGCGGAGTTCCCATGCGTAGATGCCTCCCCCGGCCAACCGGAGCGTGATGCAATTGTGCTTCAGCAGGTCCTGTGGCGAGGATGGAACCGGCCGTTTGTCAAAATAGGCCGGAGCGCCGACGATCATCATGGGTACGTCCGGCGTCAGCCTGACGGCAATCATATCCTTCGCGACCTGGTCGCCAAAGCGCACGCCGATGTCGAAGCGCTCCGCGACGATGTCCAGCATGCGGTATTCGGAATTCATTTCCACGCGCAAGTCCGGGTACTTCGGCAAGATCTCCGCCACGCGCGGCCACAGAACGGTATCGATGACGTGGTCGATGGCGGTGATCCGGATAGTGCCGCTCGGCTTATCGCTAAGCTCGCTCACCGCCTGGATCTCGGCTTCGATTTCCGCCAGGCGGGGTCCCACGTTCTCGATCAGACGATCGCCTGCTTCGGTGGGGGAAACACTCCTCGTGGTCCGGGTCAGAAGCCGGACGCCCAGCCGGGTCTCGAGTCCGCGAACGGCGTGGCTCAGCGCCGACTGAGACATTCCTAGCTTAGCGGCGGCCCGGGTGAAGCTGCGCTCTCTTGCTACTGCCAGAAAAACCAGAATGTCACTAATGTTTTCTCGCGCCATGACTGGTTGCAGATTGGTCTTGAAGATTGCGAACGTTGATCTTAACGGATTTCTTCGGCCCATCAGGCTTGACCGGCAGACAACGACGCTTGATTGATCAATCGCGTTCATAGGGGCATGCGGATCTATCGAGCCCAGGAAGCCACGTTTGCTCCTATGATGAGCACTGCTGCGGAGCGCGGCGAGGCCGCGTCTCTGTCTTCTCTGGTATCCGGGCGATTGCAGGCGGATACGACTCCCATAAGAATATCCCTTGATGGCGCATCGGCCACATTCCATGTGGAGCGACGACGCTCGTCTTGGTTTTGTGATCAAGAAAATGACAACTTCCACCATGCCGCAGGCATCCGGCAAGCGCCAGATTCAAAGCGCGGTAGGATCCATGGCGCTTTGCGTGGCCATGCTGATTGCGTCGGAGTTCATGCCCGTCAGTCTCCTTACGCCGATTGCGCATGACTTGCATGCGACCCAGGGTATGGCGGGCCAGGCGATCTCGGTGTCCGGACTGTTCGCCGTTGTGGCCAGTCTGGGGATCGTACCCGTTTCGGGGCGCTTCGATCGGCGCTATCTGTTGATGGGGACGACGACCCTCATGTTGCTGTCACTGGCAATGATCTCCGTGGCACCAAGCTTTCCGATGCTGATGACAGCGCGCGCCCTGTTGGGGGTCGCGATCGGCGGCTTCTGGGCCTTGTCCACGGCCACGGTAACTCGGCTGGTTCCGGCAGACACGGTCCCCAAAGCGCTCGGCCTGATCTATATGGGTAATGCGGTGGCGACGGCCTTCGCTGCGCCAATTGGCGCCTACGTCGGCGGCATGCTGGGATGGCGCGCCGTTTTTGCCGGTCTCGTGCCGCTGGTGCTGGCAAATCTGGTTTGGCAGGCGAAGAGCCTGCCCGCCATGCCGCCGCGGGCGCCGATCCCGCTTGGCAGGCTCTTTGGACTCCTCAAGCGCCCCCATGTAGCAGTTGGCATGATCGCGGTAATGCTGACTTTTGCTGGCGCGTTTTCCACATTCACCTACATGCGACCGTTCCTGGAGGCGGAAATGGGCCTGGGTTCGGATGCGCTGTCATTGCTGCTCCTGGGCTTGGGCATGGCCGGATTCGTCGGCACTTACCTGGCAGGGGCATTGCTGCAGAAGAATCATCTGTATCGGCTGTTGCGGTGTTTGCCTGTCGCGCTGGCAATGCTGACGCTTGGACTAATGGAATTGGGTCACCTGTTCTGGGGAGCCGCCACCATGATGGTCGGCTGGGGTGCCTTGAATTCGGCAATACCCGTGTGCTGGTCTACCTGGCTGGCAAAGGAAATCAGCGATGAGCCAGAAAGCGGCGGCGGTCTGATGGTGGCAGCAATTCAACTCGCGATAATGATGGGCGGGGCATTTGGAGGCAGCTTGCTGGATCACCTCAATGTGTCCGGTCCGCTGATTGGCGGAGCGATCCTACTCGTCCTGTCGGCCCTCGTTGTCGGCAACGGTACGCGTCTCGCGACCGTGGCGCCCAGGCTGAATACGGTTCCGTGAGAGACCGGCTCGACGCGAGGGCGCTGGTGCCATGCTACGCAGCGGGCGGCGATACCGCTGGCCGTAAGGGTGGGCGCAGCGCGTTTGCCGACGGCGCGCGTTAGCTAGTATGCCTACACCGACGGTGCTCGCGGCGAGTTCGCGATCCAGGAGGCGCTCGATGGCAAGAACGTCGAGTGGATGGAGCACGTCACCGATGAGCAATATCTCTCAGGGCCGCCGCGCGGCGTGGCAAACGGCTGGGTTGCGTCGATTGAATTTCTATTCCACCGAGAACGGAGCCTTATGACCTACTTTCCGAGAATTGCCGCGTGCGTCGCCGCCATGCAGGCTGCGGTTGCCTGCGCCGCTGATCTGCAGGCGGCCACGCCAGCGGCCGCAACCGCCCAGCAGATCGCACGCGTCGGCAGCCAGCCTTCGGCGGCAGGACCTGCCAACTACTTTAGCGGCCAGGCTCGGATCGACCCCGTCTGGCCTGCCGACAAGAATATCAATGCCTCCGGCGGCCTGGTGACCTTTGAGCCCGGCGCGCGCTCGGCCTGGCATACCCACCCTGCCGGGCAGCGCCTGGTAGTGGTCACGGGCGTGGGATTCACGCAGGAATGGGGCAAGCCCATGCAGGAGATCCGCCCCGGCGACGTGGTCTGGTGTCCTCCCGGTGTCAAGCATTGGCACGGCGCCGCGCCAACCACAGCGATGACCCACCTGGCCGTCACAGGCACGGACGATGGAAAGAACGTCACCTGGATGGAGAAAGTCACCGATGAGCAGTACAACGCTCGCTGAACCCCAGATGAAACGCCGCCACGCCGGCGTGCTCGCCGTGGCCCTGAGTTTGGGGCTGGCCACGGCACCGAGCCACGCTGCCCCGAACGCGCAGGAGTCCCAAGAAATGACCCACACACAAAGCACCGCACCAAGTCCGTCTGATACCCTCACTGCGCGGCAGCAGGCCATTGCACCTATCGCCGCCTTCGGCGCAGCGGGTGATATCGCCAAGCTAAACGTGGCCTTGAATCAAGGATTGGACGTGGGGCTGACGGTAACTGATGCCAAGGAGATTCTGGTGCAGCTCTACGCTTACGCTGGTTTTCCGCGCAGCCTCAACGCGCTGGCCGAACTGATGAAGGTGATTGAGGTCCGCAAGCAGCGTGGTATGCAAGACGCGCCGGGCGCCGTGCCCAGCCGCGCCGTGCCCAAGGGCGACGCGTTGCTGGCGGCGGGGACGGCCAACCAGACCAAATTGTCGGGCGCGCCGGTAAAGGGGGCGCTGTTTGATTTCGCGCCTGCCATTGGCGAATATCTCAAGACCCACTTGTTCGGAGACATCTTCGAACGCGACAACCTTGATTGGCAAAGCCGCGAACTGGCCACCGTAGGCATGTTGTCGGCGCTGCCAGGGGCCGAGTCACAATTGCAGGCGCATATGCGCATCAGCATGAATGTTGGGCTCACGGCTGGCCAGTTGCGCCAGCTCACCCAGGTCCTGGCCGACCGCGTGGATGCAGGGACTGCCGGCCGCGCGCGCGAGGCGTTGGCGCGGCACCTGGACTCTGCGTCCGGGCCAAAGTGAACAGGAAAGCCACAAGGAAAAGGCGGCGATCCGATGGGCGGACCGTCGCCTTCCTGGTGCCACATTCCGTAACTAGGTTGAATAATTATCGGGCTGCAGATACGGCGCAGGAGCGCGAAACCTCTGGAGGCGCTAGGTAGAACGTGCCGCGAGCCTGCAAACCGGAAAACGAGAAGGCGGCAGGGAAGGACCGCGCCTTCCCAAATCCAGGTCAGGCCGCCTGGGACGCGGTAGCCTCGGGATTCGAGGGTTTCACGTCACGGAAGCGAGTGCCTGTCTCTGCAACTTCCTGGAGAAGCCTGGCGGGGCGCCAGCGTTTCCCATACAACGCGTGCCACTTCGAGACTTCCCGATAGATGACAGGGGCACCGATGGTATCGGCCCAGAACATCAGACCACCTCTGTGCCGTGGGAACCCGAATCCAAACAGCCACATGACGTCGATGTCGCTCGATCTGTAGGCTTTGCCATCCTCAAGGATCTTGCAGGCTTCGTTTACCGACGCGAAGAGTACACGATGAAGGATCTCTTCATCGGAGAACTGGCGCTGGACGATTCCGAACTCCTTCGCGATATCGGCAATAACCTGCTTAACTACATCGTCCACGATCGGGGTACGGTCGCCGTTCTCATACCGGTACCAGCCGGCTCCCGTCTTCTGCCCCTTTCTGCCCATCTCGACCAAGCGGTCAGGCACGTGAAGCTTCCTGAACTCAGGGTCTGCTGCAGCGCGGCGCTTTCGGCCTTCGTAACTCACATCAAGGCCGGAGATATCGTTGACGGCGAATGGACCCTTCGGATACCCGAACTGCTCCATTACGCTGTCGATTTGCTCCGGAGTCGCACCCTCCTCAAGCATGAGCATCATCTCAGCCATCATGGGGGCGCGGCTTCGATTGGCGACGAATCCATCGCAAGATCCAGCCACAGCACAAACCTTGCCGATGGCGCGGCCCATTTCCATCGTGCGTGCGATAGTCGCGGGGACCGTTCGCGGCCCCTTTACGACCTCGCACAGCTTCATGACGTTAGCGGGAGCGAAGAAGTGTGCCCCGGCAACCTCGCCCGGGCGAGAAGTAGCATCGGCGATCAGGTCAATATCGATTGCCGACGAATTTGTGAGCAAGAGCGCGCCAGGCTTGAGCGCAGCATCCAGGCGACGGAACACGTCTTGCTTGACGTCCAGACGTTCAAAGACCGCCTCAATCCCGACGTCGCAGTCGGAAATCGCGTTGTACTCCTGGACTCCTTCGATAAGGACCAGGCGCCGATCCATCTCAGGCTGCGTGAGACTGCCTCTCCTAACTTTTGTGGCATAGGTGTCGGTGATGCGCTTCAGTCCAAGTTCCAATGCCTCAGCGCTTGTCTCAAGAACTTTGACGGGAATGCCTGCATCTGCAAAACACATCGCGATGCCACCGCCCATGGTGCCGGCGCCAATGATGGCAGCCCGTCTAATCGGCGCCATGCTCGATGTGACTACGTCGGGCACCTTTCTGGCCTCGCGTTCGGCGAAGAATGCGTAACGCAAAGCCTTTGCTTCGGGGGAGTTCTCAAGCTCTGCGAAGGCTTGCTCTTCAACAGCCATTCCTTCATCAAAGCTGAGCCGCGCCGCGGCCTCGACACATTCAATCGCCTTGCTGGGGGCGGGCAGCAATCGACCTTTCTTTCCTTCCGAGTTTCTCGCATCGGCAACAATGGTTCCAAGGTCCTCTTCCCTAAACTCGACGTTTCGATCTCTGAGACGGGGCAGGGGACGTTCGGCGGAGATCGCCTTCGCAAAGTCTATTGCTGACCGGCGCAGATCTCCTTGTGGTACCAATGTGTCTACGACCCCGATTCGCTCAGCCTCTTCCGCGCTGATGGGGCGACCGCCAACAATCATTTGAAGTGCCTTCTTCGGCCCCACCAGGCGTGGAAGCCGCTGTGTGCCACCACCACCAGGGATGACTCCCAATGTGACTTCGGGCAAGCCGAGCTTTGCACCGGCTGTGGCCACGCGGTAGTGGCAAGCCAGGGCGTGCTCGAGCCCGCCGCCCAGCGCATAACCTTGTATTGCTGCAACGACGGGCTTGGCACTGCTATCAATGGCGGCCGTGCTGGTACGGGTTGAGACCGAACGAGCTTGACCGAACTGGCGAATGTCCGCTCCGGCGATGAAGTTCTTTCCTTCCCCGATAAGTACGATGGCTACGACACTGTCGTCACCATTCGCTCTCTCCAACGAGGCGATCATTCCTTCTCGCATACCGGGAGCGAGCGCATTGACCGGTGGGTTGTCGACAGAAATCACCGCGATTCCGTCTTCCACACCATAGTGCACCAATTCTGTCTGTGTCATTCAGGCCTCTCTACTGTGTACATCACCGGACCGTTCTCTGTGCCGCCGGTTCAGGATAGGTTCCGGTATCAGCGGTTCTCTCGCGGGTACTCGAGGACAAGTGCTTCCAGCCCTTCCGAACCTGCCCGGATCGCGAACTTCTCTTCAGTAGGCTGGACGACGACCATAGACCAGAGAGGCAACTCCTCCGATTCGTGGCGGAGGCTGCCGTTGGCAACAAAGAGGTAGTACCCGGCGGCGCGCTTTGGATCTGGGCCTTCGATCTGCATGTCTGCGCCCAATCGAACCACACGCGCTCGCATACCGTCATCCTCATCGTCAAACAGCGTATCCCATGCAGCCTCCGTACGCGCCTTGAGTACGGGAGCAGTGGAAAAACGGACGGGTTCCGAATGCAGATGCCGACGCTTGCTTGGTTGCAACTTATCGCGATAGCCCGGCTTGTCCAGATATACCGGCTCAGAGTTTCCGGTGTACATCCGCATGGCGACGAACGACAAGCCGTGAGGACCGGCGGTAATCGGGCCGTACGCAGTGTGATGATCCTTGAACTGCACCGTCAACGGCTCGATCGTTTGCCCGCGAGTACCAATTGTTCCCGATCCGGCGACGAAGAGTTGGAACATCGTAACGCCGTGAAAGTGAGGAACGATCGCTTCATTCGCGTCAAGCTCAGACATCGTCGCCTGGGGGCCAACGCCGTCCGAGTTCGACGAGCGCGGACCAAAGAAAACCGTGCCCCAATGCCTATTGCCGGTACCAGGGGACACGATAACGCTGCGCTGTGCAAGCGCGTCGCTGCCGCTACGGGTGTAGATCATCTGCAACTCTCCATGGGTAAAAGACAGATCGCGCTTCTGCGCTGGTCGGCAAATCGCAGACCGTGCAATCATCCTAGCACGAGTTTTACCGAATAGCACAGGTTCCGACTAGTGGAACAGTGCGACGAGCCGCTTCCGCCACTACAGGTTCCGAACATCGGAACGTATTCCGAAAATATTGACGTGGGTCGAGGGCGGGTCTACAGTTCGCTTCATGGCGCCACTGCTTTCGATGCGGCGTCCCCACTCGAGAACCTGCAGGGATGACCCAGGCGTCGCGGGTTACACCACCATCACTTTGGGAAGTCCTCTCCCCTTACCGTATGAGCAAATTCAAGTTTCTTTTTGAGCCGCGGTCGATCGCTGTTGTGGGCGTTTCGGATGACGCTAACCGCCCTGGCTCGCAGGTTGTGCGTGCCTTGGTCAAGAATGGGTACGCCGGAAAGATCTATCCCGTGAACCCGAAGTACGAAGTATTTGACGGGCACAAGTGCTTCGCATCGGTACTCGATGTCGAGGAGGATGTCGATCTCGTCGTTATTGGTGTCCCAGCGCAGGCGGCCGTGGCAGTGCTTGAAACTTGTGCGAAGAAACAAGTCAAGTTTGTGGTGATTCTCAGTGGCGGCTTCCGCGAGAGCGGACCCGAGGGGATCGCATTGGAACAGCGGATGCTGAAGATTGCGCGAGAAGCCGGGATCCGCATCCTGGGACCGAACTGCCTTGGCTTTGCCAACATCCACGACGGCGTGTATGCGGCGTTCGGCAGTATCACTCGCGAGCCGAAGCTGAAGAAGGGTGGCGTATCGCTTGTCACACAAAGTGGCGGATTCGGCTACAGCATCGCGCTAGGTTGCGCTGCAGCCGGAATCGGCTTCAGGCACGTTCTTGCAACTGGCAATGAGAGCGACATCGATACCGTTCAGCTGATTGACGCGTTGCTCGACGATGAGGAGACCCGTGTCATTGTTGCGTACATCGAAGGAACTCGCGATGGACGGGCCCTCCTCGAAGTTGGCCGACGCGCACTGTCGATGGGGAAGCCGATTCTCCTGTGGAAGGCGGGCATTACCGAGCAAGGTGCCAAGGCTGCAGCCTCGCATACAGCGAGCATGACCGGAAGCTACGACTTCTATAAGGCCCTGTTCGCCCAGAGCGGAATCATCGAGATCCGCGAAATTCACCAGGCGGTCGACTTCCTCAAAGCCTTGGAAGGCAACAAGACCCCCGAGGGTACCGGCGTTGCGGTGCTCGGCGTGTCCGGTGGGTCCGCCATTGTATTCGCGGACGCCGGTGAGCCCGATGGCGTGATGCTCTGCGAACTGACGGAGGAGACGCAATCCCGTCTGCAAACCGTGATCTCAAGCATCGGTGCTGTCCACAATCCCGTCGATCTGACCGCCGGCTACTTCTCGCCGGCCAATCGTGACAAATTGGAAACTGTGCTGCAGGCCGTTCTGGACGATTCGAATGTCGATGCGGTATGCGTCAACCTTGCGACGACGGGGAAAGCGGGCTGCCAGGCAGCAGCGGAAGTCATGGCACGCGTCGTCCAAACGACGAGTAAGCCATTGCTGGTGTTCTCGTCTGCACCCCGAGATCTGGTCGGTGACGCGTTCGCTGTGTTCGAGTCCGCGCGGATCCCTGTCTTCCCGTCGCCATCCCGTGCCGCACATGCCATGGCGATGTTGGCGAACTACCGCGCAGCGCAACGTCGACAGCAACATAAGCCTGAGACTTCTCCTGGAGCGCGGGCGGCAACTTCGTCGGTGGCCGAGGCGGATCTGGCATCTCTATCCGAGACCGATGCCAAGCGAATCCTTCGTCAGGCCGGAATTCCCGTCTCCAATGACGTCATTGTGCACAGCAGCGAGGAAGCAGACATCTTTGAAAAGATGCGAGCGCCTCTGGTCGTAAAGATAGTGTCCCCGGATATCGCCCACAAGACTGAGGTGGGCGGCGTAAAGATCGGCATTCGGACGCGTGAGGAACTCGCGACGGCGATCTCCTCCGTCTTGGAAAACGCAAAGCAGAAGGCACCGAATGCTCGCATTACCGGGGCGCTCGTTACCGAAATGATTCAGGGCGGCTTCGAGTTGATTGCCGGCGTTGTCAATGACCCGGTATTCGGCCCGGTCGTGGTCGTAGGGGCGGGCGGTATCTACGCCGAGTTGCTTGGCGATACCGCGTGTCGAATTGCGCCCTTCGACGTGGAGACGGGGCGCGAGATGATCAACAGTCTTAAGTGCCGGCGAATCCTGGCTGGTGCCCGCGGTGGCAAGCCTTTGGACACCGAGGCGGCCGCAAAAGCCCTGGCTGCCCTGTCGCAGTTCGCGTGGTCCAACCGCGAGCGCGTAGCGGAAGTTGATATCAACCCGCTGTTTGTACTTCCGGAGGGAGTTGTGGCTGCAGATGCTGTGATTATCCCTGTAACGCCGTCCGTTTCCGAATGACGGGCCAACGGTTTCTTGATGGGGCATGAGGATAAGACAATATGACTGAAGTACTGATGGAGACACAGTCGCTCCCCGTGACCTTCGTACCGAACGGACCCACCCTTGACGTGGGTTCCACGGAGCCGATACTCCAGGCAGCTATGCGGAATGGCTATCCACTTCCTCACAGTTGCAGAAACGGAATCTGTGGCTCGTGCAAGGCACGCATTGTGGCTGGCGAAGTAGACCATGGAGAATCGTCGGCATCTGCGTTGAGCGAAAAGGAGCGAGGGGATGGATATGCGCTGCTTTGCCAGGCAACGCCCAAGACGCCGGTGACAGTCGAATGTACGATACTGGAAGAGACCAAAGGCATTCCATTCGTTCGACTGCCATGCAGAGTCCACGAGCTGGAAAAATTGGCCGATGACGTCATGATGATTCGGCTGCGCTTGCCGGCAAACAAGACCCTGGAATTTCTGCCCGGCCAGTACATCAATATCGTCGCACCCGGCGGCATTCGCCGTAGCTTGTCGGTCGCCAGCGTTGATGCGGGCGATGGCGTTATCGAACTGCATCTTCGCAACTACGGCGGCCCGTTCAGCAAGCTCGTCTTTCAGAACATGAAGACCAACGACTTGCTACGTATCGAGGGCCCACAGGGAGCGTTCTTTATCCGGGAAAAGAGCGTCAAGCCGATTATCTTCGTAGCAAGTGGAACCGGTTTCGCGCCCGTCAAGGCGATGATCGAGAGCGAGGCGCGCAAGAAGCACGGCCGGAAGATGACGCTGTATTGGGGTGGACGGCGCCCGCAAGACCTCTATCTGGCGCAACTCGCTCAGGAATGGGTCACGAAATTTGGGCTGACATACGTTCCCGTTGTATCAGACGCTCAACCTGCGGACAACTGGAATGGGCGGACCGGTTTTGTGCACCAGGCTGTCATGGAGGACTTCCCTGATTTGTCGGGGCACCAAGTCTATGCGTGCGGGGCTCCGGTAGTCGTGCAATCGGCCCGTGATGACTTCACGGCGACTTGTCAGCTACCGACGGACGAGTTCTACGCAGACATCTTTGTACCTGGTGGGGTCAAGGGATCCTGACGGGCGCATACCAGAAACGGACGAGAGAGACACAATGGAAGCACGAGAGGAAAACCTCATCATCGAGCTCAAGGACGAGCAACTCGTCATTACCATCGACAGGGCGCAGAAGGCGAATGCCTTGACGGTGGCGATGATGCAGGCGATTGCCGGGACGATTCAGGAGAGTGCCAAGGATGCGTCAGTGAAATCCATCGTCCTCACGGGCAGCGGTGAGAAAGTCTTCTGCGCGGGCGTTGATGTCCGCGAACTGCCGCCGGATGGAGATATCGCGAAACAGAAGGAGCGGCGGTCGCTGGCTCTTGCCGCATTGCAGGACACTGTTCTGGATACAGGAATTCCAGTGATTTGCGCCCTGAACGGGATCGCCAGCGGAGCGGGTGCAATGGTTGCGCTGCTAGCCGATGCATGTGTCGCTGCGGACAGCGCTGCGCTGTCGCTTCCTGAGATTGACCTTGGAATTGCCACCTTTTCCGGGGCAAGCATGCTGGAAGCGATTGGCGGGCGGGCTCTGGCCAAAGACATGATCCAGAGCGGACGGCGCATGTCTGCAAATGAGGCTATTAGTCGAGGACTGATCAACACGGTGACCTCCGCTAATGAGCTTGTTGAGCGCGCCCTCAAGGAGGCCAGGAAGCTTGGTGAGCGTGATAGGGCGGCCTTCGCCAATAACAAGCGATGGCTCAATCGGAAGATCAAGGTAGCAATTGACGAAGCACGTGCCGAGCACGCCATGCATCGACAGGCTGCAGCGCGGTAATTGCCCAACGAGCTGCAAAAGACAATGCGCATATTGTGAGGACGGAAAGTGGCAGACCTTGAGATTGAAATCGTTGACCGCGTCTTGGTGGCGCGGCTCAACCGGCCAGAGAAGAAGAACGCGCTGAGCGAAGAGATGCTTGCACTATTGCGCGAAGCTCTCCGCGATGCGGACCATGATCCCGGCATTGGTTGCGTGGTGATTACAGGCGCTGGAGATGCGTTCTGTTCCGGCGGGGACCTTGGTCGCCGCTCTGCCGAGGCTGGAGACCCCACGCCGCTCGAGCGCAAGCAGCGACTTCAGAACGTGACGCACCAGGTCGCGTTGGCCATTGAGGACTTCGAGAAGCCCCTGATAGCGGCTATAAATGGAGCGGCCGTTGGCGCTGGCATGGATTTATCGCTCCAGTGCGACCTGCGATTCGCGGGAGCATCGGCTCGCTTCGCCGAAGCATACGTCCGCGTCGGGCTGTTGCCGGGGAATGGGGGTTGTTATCTATTGCCGCGGCTGGTTGGGCCTTCCAGGGCACTAGAGTTGCTTTGGACTGGAGACTTCGTGTCGGCCGAAGAGGCTCACCGCCTTGGGATCGTCAATCGCGTGTTTCCGGACGACAAGCTGTTTGATGAGACACTTGCGTTCGCAAGCAGGCTTGCCGATGGCCCGCCGATTCAACTCAGGGAGATCAAGAAGCTGATGTACCAAGGTCTCCGCACGGACTTCCGCACGAGTCTCGAATCCGTGTCTGCGCACATGGCCGTCATTCAGTCGACCCGGGATTACAAGGAGGCAATCCAAGCGTACAAGGAGAAACGGAAGCCCAAGTTCGAAGGCTTCTAGGAACTGCGCAAAGGAACCAGCCAATCCAAACGGAAGAGCACCCCTCAGACAATCTGATCTGAACGGCGACTCGAATAACGATACCCCGACAAAACCCGATTGGAGGAGACGCCATGACTAAACGATCCGCCCTCATTTACATCGCAGGTTTGGCTTGTGCATTCGGTGCGCTTTCGCAGGCGCAGGCCCAGCAACCTGACTATCCCAACAAGCCTATTCGCATGATTGTAGGCGTCGCCGCCGGCGGAGGCGCAGACTTCATTGCGAGAATCTTGGCGCAGGAGGTTGGAAAGAGCCTTGGCCAGCCTATCGTAGTGGAGAACCGACCTGGAGCTGGGGGTAACATTGCTGCCGAGTTTGTCGCAAGGTCCCCCGCGGACGGGTACACGTTGCTCATGGCAAACTCGAGTCACGCCATCAATGTGAATCTGTACCACAACCTCCGATTTGATGCGCTGAAAGACTTCGCTCCCATCTCCCAGGTAACCGCGAACTATTTCTTTCTGGCTGTCAACCCGGCAGTGCCAGTCAAATCGGTGGCAGAGCTGGTGGGCTATGCGAAGTCCAAGAACGGTGCAATGAGCTATGCATCGGCCGGGAACGGACAGGGTGCCCATCTTGGCATGGAGTTGTTCAAGAAGGTGGCACACATGGATGCGGTCCACGTGCCGTATAACGGAACGGCTCCGTCACTTGCCGCAGTTCTTGGTCACACGGTCGATGTTGCGTTGTTGACCCCACCAGCGACGCTGCCCAACGCCGCTGCGAAGAAGCTGCGCGTGATCGCGGTAACTGGTCCGCGGCGGTCCGCTTCACTTCCGGATGTGCCGACGATTGCGGAGTCGGGCTATCCTGGCTTTGAAGTTAACAACTGGCAGGGCCTGCTGGCTCCTGCGGGGACGCCTGCAGACATCATCGCAAAGTTAAATCAGGCAACAGTCAAGGCACTCAAACAGCCTGCAGTTGTGAAACAGTTAGAGACCGCCGGTACCGAGCCGGTGGGGTCCAGTCCGGAAGAGTTCAAGCGCTTCCTGGCCGCCGAGGTTTCGAAGTGGGGTAAGGTCATCGAGCAGTCTGGTGCCAAGGCCGACTGAGCGCCTGCAATCCGCCACCAGGCGAACAACATCTACACACTAGTTCTAACCATGATGGAAGCGTCACAGTCGCAATTGCAAAGTTCTCCTGCAAAGGTCGTAGGCTTCATTGGGCTGGGCGCCATGGGCGGGCCAATGGTGCTTCGCCTGCTTGACCAGGGATTCGCGGTCTACGTGCATGACCTGAACACGGAAGCGCTGGACGCCGCAGTTCAGGCTGGCGCTTTCCCGTGCGATGGAGCTGCGGAGGTCGCGAGTCGTGTGCAGCTTATTTTCACCTGCCTGCCATCGCTTCGTGCACTCGAAGCTGTCTTCTTCGGCGATCGGGGTGTGGTGCACGGTAAATCTGTTCGCGTAGTGGTCGACCTCTCCACGACTGGCCCAGAGTTTGCCCGGGAGGCCGCGCAGCGATTCGAACAGTCCGGAATTGCGCTTCTTGATGCACCCATTACGGGGAACGTTGTTACCGCTGGGAATGGCAAGCTCGGCATCATGTGTTCCGGCCCTGCAAAAGCCTTCTCGCTGGCGGAGGCCGCCATGCTACCGCTGGCAGGCTCTACTCTGCTGTATCTGGGGGAGAAGACCGGAAGGGCACAAACGCTGAAGCTTCTGAATAACCTTGTCTCGGCGTCTGGCATGGCTGCAACCTGCGAGGCATTCGTGCTGGGGGTCAAGGCGGGCCTGGATCCGGAAGCAATGCTTGATGTCATCAATTCAGGTGCTTCGAGCACGAACGCCAGTCGAAACAAGTTCAGGCGTGCAGTCCTCGGGCGATCCTTCGACTACGGGGCGCGGATGGCTATCACCGCCAAGGACATCACCCTCGCGGTCGAGGAAGCCGGAAACTTCGGTGTGCCAACCTGGGTATCGCGATCTGTGCAGCAGCTTTGGCGGTACGCGGTTTCCCAGGGCGGTGCAGAACGCGACGGTACGGCGCTGATCACCTATCTGGAGCCTTGGGCTGGCGTTACGGTGAAAGGGGCGGCAGAAAGCACTTCGCCGGTGAGTTCCGCAGGTTCAGAGGAACGGAAGGCGGTCTTCGGGAGCGTCGCCGTGGTTTGCTGCCCGGAGAATCTCGATACTTGGACGGCAAAGTTGAACGCAGCAGGATGGGGATTTGACGTAAGCGCCGGACCTCTGGAAATAGCGGGCACATCTGAATCAGACCGGAGCCTTGAAAGGCGCTCCTGCGTTGTCGTTGTGGCTCACGAAAATGACGTCGGGGGAACACTCTCGTCATTGCTGGTTGGCGGCTCCGAAAAGTGGTGTGTGCTAAATACGTGCATGGTGCCAAGGGAAGTGGCGGTAGAACTGGCCACACAGTTGACGAACGCCGGGCACTATTACCTGGATGCACCTATGGTGCCCGCCTGGGCTTCAGCCGCGGAAGCGGGTTGGAGGGCTGTAGTTGGCGGAGATGGGTCTGCCCTTATCCATATAACTCCCATGCTGGATGCGGTCGCCTCAAAGATTTGTCATTTTTCGAGCCGCGCAGGCGACGCTCAGCTGATGGTTGCTATTGACGAGGCTTTGTCAGCGACGCTTCTTGCAGTTGGTTGCGAATCTTACGTGACCGGCGCAAAAGCAGGGCTTGAGCCACTCACCATGGCAAAGATCCTCGGCATCGAAACGGGTCGGACAACGGCGAGTGCGACCATCATCCCCGAGCAGGTTGCAACCCGAAAGTTCGCGTACGGTAAGTCGATCGAGGGTGCGCATCGGATGCTCCGCTTTGTCTGCGACGAGGCTTCCAGCTTGGGCGTGACGCCGTGGGTGTTTGAGTCAACCAGACTGCTTTTCGGACTTGCGAATGCTCAACAGGCGTATGGCGACGATGTGAGTGAACTGATTCGATACTACGAGGGCTGGGCTGGCGTGGAAGTGCGCCAAGGACTCTCGGAAATCAAAACTGAGCAGACGCAAGGCTGACCAGGGTCGTGGCAGACTCGCTCCCTTGTGCTGACTAACAGCAACTCTCTCCGTTCTCCCTATCTCATGTCCTACGTACCGGAATTCCGCGGGAATATGCCCCGCTCACTCGATGAGCTCGCCGCTTGGGTTTCGCCGCTTCGTGAAGAAGCCATCGAGCCCGAGCTACCAATTATCGATCCGCATCATCATCTGTTTGACGACGAACGCGGGCGGTTTCTTGCCGATGAACTCCTGGCAGAGATCGAAGCGGGAACGAATATCGTTGGAACGGTCTTCGTTCAATACAAGTCCTCTTACCGTAAGGATGGCCCAGAGCCGCTGAAGCCTGTTGGTGAAGTCGAGTTTGCAACCAGGATTGGTGAGGAATGTGAAATGCTTGGCGGGAAGCTAGCCAAGTTTTGCAGTGGCATTGTCGCTCATGCCGACCTCATGCTTGGTGACGAGGTCGAGCAGGTACTTCAGGCCATGGCCGTTGCGGGCAAGGGAAGGCTGAAGGGGATTCGACACGGCGCGACCTGGGATGCCGGCGCTGCGGGGTATGGTCGCAGCTTTGCCCCGCGCCATGTGATGCGAGAGGCGCGGTTCCAAGATGGTTTCGCACAGTTGTCTCGCTACGGACTCGCGTTTGATGCTTGGCTTTTCTATCATCAACTGGATGATCTCGTCATGTTGCTGGAGCGTCATTCGGAAGTCAGTGTGGTGCTCGACCACTGCGGCGGCATTCTTGGCTTGCCGCCTCATCTCGACCGGACGGCGGTATTCCGGGAGTGGCGTGCGAAGCTTCAGCGCCTGGCCCAGTTTCCCAACGTGACGGTAAAGGTTGGTGGATTGGGCATGCTCTATACAGGGTGGGACTTTCATGTGCGCCACGCGCCACCTACGTCATTGGAGCTGGCTGGCGCGTGGAAGCCCTATGTTCTCGAGTGCATTGAGACATTCAGTCCGGGCCGTTGTATGTTTGAGAGCAATTTCCCGGTCGATAAACAGAGCTGCAGCTACACCTCCCTCTGGAACGCATTCAAGCGGATCGTCCAGGGTTGTTCCGCCGCCGAGAAGCGTGCCCTGTTTCACGACAACGCGTTTCGCGTGTATGGACTCGGAAGCGGACACCCCGAGCACGCATGCTAGCGGGGGTGGCGCCTGCCGCTACTTGCCCGGTGTGCGCTGGTGTACCATGTCGGCATTCATGTTTCTGACGGGATAGTTTCCTTATGATGCGTTCGGTGCAGCGTATTCTCGCCGTTTTTGAAAGTTTCTCGGCCGACCGGAGCAGCCTGTCGTTGCAGGAGATCGCCGACCGCATAGAGTTGCCCAAGTCGACGACGTTTCGCATCGTACAGAGCCTCGAACAGGCCGGCTATCTGGTACGACTCGAGGACCAGGAATATTGCCTCTCTTTCCGTTTCACGCAACTCGCTGGCTTGGTTAAGAGCACGTTGGGGATAAGGGAAATCGCGCGCCCGGTCTTGGTTGAGCTTGCTGAAAAGACGAAAGAGACGGTGTCAATTCATACGGTGAACGGTCAGAACCGCGTCTGCATCGACGCGGTATCAACGGGGGCGTCGCCTTTGCGTGCAGTTGTGCAGGCGGGGGAGCAGGTTCCCTTGCTCGCGGGATCGGCATCCAGGGTCTTAATGGCTTATATGGATAAGTCGGAGCTCAACCCAATTGTTACCTCGGCTGCGCGGGCACTGAAGAAAACGAAGGCAGAACTTTTGTCAGAGTTGGAAGACGTCCGGGAACACGGCTTCTCTGTCTCTCATGGCGAAAGGCTGCTTGGTATTTCTGCTGTATCGGCGCCGATTAAAGATGTGAACGATCAGGTGCTCTATTGCATCTCCGTCGGTGCCCCGACGGTACGGATGCAAATGCATGAGAAGGAGTTCACGAAGCTGGTGATCTCCGCTGCGGCAACCATTTCTCGCCAGTTTGGCGGACGCGCCTGAAAGGTCTGGCGCATAGGTACGCGCCAGACCTTCCACCTAGTACAACGAGCCTACCATCCCGCCTTCGACCGGAACTGTGGCGCCGTTGATGAATCCCGCTTGCACCGACGCGAGGAACGTCACAACGGAAGAAATTTCCTCTTGCGTCCCCAGCCTGCCAAGTGGTGTCAGTCGCTTGCGGGCCTCGGTTTGTGATGCGCTATAAGCCGAGACTGCATTTCGATGCGACGTGTCAATTAGCGCCGGCGCAACACAGTTCACAGTGATACCGTGCTGCCCGACCTCGTTTGCCAGGTGCTTCATGTAGGCGGTGACACCTGCGCGAAACACGGTGGACAGACTGTGATGGGGCATCGGCTGCTTCACAGAAGCTGACGTTACGGCAACCAGGCGCCCCCAGCCACGCTGAGTCATTCCAGGCAGTACAGCCGAAACTACCTGAATGACGCTTAGCAATTGGTTCTCATAAGCCTCATGCCAGCGAAGCGGATCGTTCTCGTCAATGGTTGTGCGGATGGGGTTCGGAGGCCGGGCAGTGTTCAGGACGACGATGTCTGTGCCTCCCATTTCCTTTTGAAGCGTTGACGCCAGACGTGCGACGTCTTCCGTGGACGTCATGTCTCCAACAATGGGTACCGCCTGGACGCCGTAGGTGCGCTCAATTTCCTTGGCCACCTCGCCCAATTTATCCGCCGAGCGGGCGAACAATGCGATATTCGCGCCCTCGGCCGCGAGAGCGTGGGCAATGTTCCGGCCCATGCCACCGCTGGATGCGGTTACGAGGGCTGTCTTGCTTTTGATTCCTAGGTCCATATCTCACTCGCATCCGTTCGGAACAATGCTTACTCGGTGACAATGACTTCGTCACCGCTCACGGTGAAACGATGCGGCATATCTTCCGACACCCACTCCATGTAGCCAACAATCTCGTCGAAGCGCTTGTCGTCGCGACGCAGTACTTGAGGGCGATAGCGATCGTCAAACGTCATTGGCAAGAATGACACCTGCAGAATGCCATGTTTGGACACTTTCGCCTTGGCCAGCAGCCCCTTCGTGCAATCGCGACCATAGGGCATGAGCGGGTACGCCGGGTCGAGGTCCGTGTGATTTCGTACGGCACCGTGAGCCCAGGCCGGTTCGCTTGTCCACGAAGGTGCCGCAAACGACTTCGTCATGGCGAAAACACCCAGGCTATAGAAGATAGCCTTGCCTCGGTAGACCTCGATGGCCTTGGGAAGGTGTGGCGCGTGTCCCACCACCAAGTCTGCACCAGCGTCGATTGCTGCATGGGCGACAGCGACCTGATAGTCGGCAACAACGCGCGGCAAGCGAATGACGCCAGAATGAAATGCGAGAACGACGATGTCAACTCGCGAGCGCAGCGCCCTGATGTCGTCGAGCAGCAGCGCTAGATCGCCTTCATCGGGCTTCGTGCGAATTCTGACTGGTTGATGCGGGCCGCGGGTGTCGTATGTCGTATGGATGCGAATATTGACCACCCCCGGCTTATCCGGACCAGCATCGCTTCCTACCGCTGCGACGGACGTATAGCCAAGGTATCCAACCCTTACGCCATTCTTCTCAACGATCGCTGCCTCGCGTGCTTCTGCCAGATTGCGTCCCGCACCGGTCACTTGTACGCCGTGGGAGTTCAGAAGCTCGCGTGTATCAACCAATGCCTGAGGACCCGCGTCGTAACTGTGATTGTTGCCCATCGTCACGGCATCGAACAGCCCATCGGTAAAGATCCTGGCCATCTCCGCTGGTTGGCAAACCTGAGGTGCATGATCGGATTTGACGCCTTTGCTCGAGTAAGTACGCATGCAATTCACAAATCGCATGTCGGCATCCTGAAGCACTGGCTTCACTAGCTCCGTGTACCCTTCGATAGGGTAGCCTTCCGCGGCTCCATGGGTGGGGCCACAGTCTCCGGCAATCAAAATGGTTGAAATATTGGACACAATGTCTCCTTCCATATTGCTCTTCTCTTCCACCGATCTGATGTGCGGCTCGCAAGGCCGATAGTTTCATTCCGTGGAACAGGTTGTAAAAAATGCAGATGAATCATAGCATTCAAAGATACGTGCTATTGCAGTGAGACCAGTCCAGACCAGTACTGCATCTGACTTCCCTCTGTGCTCACGTCGTACTTCCGGAGGAACTCGAGTTGCCCCTCGTCTCGAATGCGGAATACCGAGAGCGCGGCGGGAACAATCTCGATCGCTCCGTTGACTCTTGTCCCAAGAGGCTTCACGCTCGCGGCAACTAACAGTCGACCGGTCGGATCGCAAGAGAATGTCCGAACATGAAACGACTCCGTGTCGATGTGCTGGAGAAGAGAGGGGAGTCCCGTCTCAGAATCAATCTGATACGCAGCGATGTTGTTCTCGCCCGAAGTGAACACGCGGACGCCGTCGCACTCCACGCTGCCATCGGCGCGGTTCGCGACATAGACCCAACGCCCGCTAGGGTGCACGTGGATGGGTCCTGCAAGCTGTCGGGCGTGTATCTCCTGGGGGGCGTGGAGCGTTGGCAGGGTGCTGAGCGGCCGCGGTTCAATGAGGTTGTCTTCGATACGAAACGTGTGAAGACAATTTGTGCGTTCGTCAGACGCGTAAAGCCATTTGCCGGAAGGATGAAAGTCGATATGCCGCGGGCCAAATCCGAATCCGCGGTTGGGGGCCACTACCTCATGGGCAGTAAGCTGGCCGTCATCAAGGGTAAAGCTCCTGAGGGCCCCGGGCTCCTCCGGACGATCCTTCGTGCTGTTGTTTCCGCGGTCGATCAAGAGGGCGGCCTCGCCGGAGGGAAACGCCATGACCTGGTGTGGATAGATGCCGAAGTTGGCAGAGGTGGCTTGCCCGATCCTGGCGCCGATCGAGCCGTCGGCTTCGATGCAGTCGACCGTGACCCCCGTTTCCGGAAAATTGTGCGCGCATAGAATATATTTTCCCTTCGGGTCCACGCACATGTGAACGGCGCGGTCCGGCAGGATTCTTGGCGAACCGAGCGGTGTCAGCCGGCCATCTTCTTTCATGCGGTAAGCGGCGACATGGCTGTAGTCGGACTTGATATGAGGTCCGCTGCTACTTGTCGTCACGTAGAGAACATTCAACGAAGGGTGACGCCAGGCGTATTGCACGCGGGACATGGCCTGAATCGATTCTTGCTTGTCTAACGTCCCCGCATCCACGTTCACGCGGTACCGTGTAATGATGTCGTCTACTGCGCTATAAAGAACAACGGCTTCTCTCATGGTTACTCCTGTCGCGATGTTGGGAAACCAGCTGGCTTATCGAGGCGCCGGAGCAAACATCGGTACGGAGATGCCGGACTCTGAAAGCTTGAAGACGACGCTGACTCGTTGCCCAATCTTCACCGTGTCCAAGTCTGTATCGACAATGTTCGTCATCAGGGTGGGCCCATCGTCCAGAGTCACATAGGCGATGCAATATGGCGCGCCGGCTCCGCGACGAGTAACGCTATACGTGTAGATATGGCCTTTGCCAGTCGACTGCGACCACCTGACGTCGGCGCTCCAGCAAAACGGACAAATGGCACGCGGATAGTGGTGAACTCTGCCGCAACTGTCGCACGCCTTAACGAGAAGTTCGCCCTTGGCTGCGGCTTCGAAGTACGGTTCATCCCCAGGGTTCAGGGCTGGATCCGAGATTTTGCGATCTGCAGGGATGGTCGACATTTCTTTACTCCCGTTCCAGGATGACTGTGGCAGCGCCATGCCTGTGACCGATGGCGCCGCCGATGCCCGTAGCCAGCGCAAGCTTGCAATTCGGGACTTGCACGCTCGGATGTGCTTCACCGCGAAGCTGACGCACGGCTTCGATGATCTTTGTAATACCACCGCGGTTTGCGGGGTGGTTGTTGCAGAGACCGCCGCCGTCGGTGTTGAAAGGCAACTTCCCGGCGCCTGCAATCAAGTTCCCGTCTGCAACGAACCGTCCACCGGTGCCTTTCTCGCAGAATCCAAGATCTTCGAGCTGTAGTACGACAGTGATGGTGAAGCTGTCATAGATTGACGCGTACTGAATATCGGAGGGGCGGACGCCAGCTTCCTCAAACGCCCGGGGGCCAGTCCATGCCGCGCCGGTGTACGTGAGATCGATGTCCCCCCCCATTTGGTGCTTGGTGGTTTCTGCGCTGCCGATAACCCTGACGACCGGCCTTTTGAGTGTCCTGGCAATCTCCGGGCGTGCCACGATGATGGCGCCACCGCCATCACTGACGACGCACGAATCGAGGCGATGCAGTGGATCTGCAATGAGCGGGGAAGCAAGAACTTCGTCAACCGTTACCACGTTTCGCAGCATCGCATTCGCGTTGTGCTGGGCGTGATGAGAGGCCGCAACTTTAACCCAGGCAAGTTGCTCGCTCGTCGTGCCGTACTTGTGCATATGCAGCATTGCACACATGGCGTACAGGTTCAAGGTGACTGGGTTGTAGGGCATTTCAAATGGAGCTTCAGGCATATTTGTGCCGCGCACCCGCACCTGAGTTCCAGAAATTCCCTCCGAGTTCGGCCGACCCGCAAGCGTGATCAGCGCCACATTGCATTTGCCGGCAGCGATGGCTTCCGCCGCATGTGCCACATGAGCCAGATAGGAGCATCCGCCCATGTCGGTCGAGTCGACGTGGCGGAGCCTGTTCAGGTTCAGATAGTTGGCCATCGACCAAACATTTGCCCCTGGGGCATCCCCAGCGCAGAAGTAGCCGTCTACGTCCTCACGCGTCAGCCCCGCGTCCTCGATCGCTCCTTTCGCCACCTCTGCGTGCAGCTGCGCCACGGAATGCAAGGGCGCTTTGCGCAAGGGGTGCTCGTATGCGCCGACGATACAAGCCTTGCCTCTGACACTCATTTTTGTCCTCCTCAACACATCCTGAAAATTCGTCTTGCGGTTCCGATCAGTGGAATCTATGCTAGCCACTAGAACACATGATAGCATCGGAACTGTGGTTGTGCTGGGAGTATCCGTTCGGGTGCACATCGCAGCACCATGTGTTTTTCTGGGAGCAGTGGCCGGATTGCCGCTGGCATCAACCCGGATATCGAAGCCAAGGAGAGTAGTTGTGGAAGACGTTCAAGCAGGTCCGGCTGAATTGGTAGGCGCTGGAGTGGAGTTCAAGGTGTGGCAATGCGCCTTGTGCGGATTTATGTACGACGAATCTGTGGGTATGCCGGACGAGGGCATCCTTGCTGGCACACGCTGGGAAGACATTCCTGATGATTGGCGTTGCCCTGAATGCGCAGTCGGCAAAAGCGACTTCGAAATGGTAGAAATCTAGGAACACAGCCACGGCGATGCGCAGTCAACGGTGTGCGCATTCCTGGCCATTGGAGCGAGACCATGAGAGATGCGCCGACCTCGTTGAGATCCCTGTTCGAGAAATGGATTGGCAATGGCAACCGCGTCGCGACGCGCGTTATTCGGGGACGCCATCCGATCCAGGGAACAGGGTGCGTTGAAGTTCAGTTTGAGCGTGCGTCAGAACTGCATTCGATTTGGTTCTTCCGACATGAAGACGGTTCGTGGCGGGTCTTTCCCCCGTCTCCCGGTCGCCTGCAAGCAGCTCTCATCGCTTCAGAAGCACTCGTTTAAGCGAGCACAGATGGAACTTAGACAACTGCGCTATTTCGTCAGTGTGATCGAGCATCGAAGCATGGGGAAGGCGGCGCTCGACCTTGGCCTCGTGACATCGGCGTTGAGCCAGCAAATCAGCCGTCTGGAGGGTGAACTTTGCACACGCTTGTTGCAGAGAACGTCGACAGGTGTTGTTCCGACCGATGCCGGCCTCGCTTTCTGGCGCCAGGCCCAACTTGCACTGCGACACGCTGATGCCGCCGCAACTGCTGCCCGGCACGCTCGGCTTACCGGATACGTGAGCGTAGGACTTGCTCATAGTACTGCCGGAATTGTCGGCGTACGCTTCATGCAGGCGATGCGCAGCCGCTATCCCGACGTGAAGGTCAGAATTGTCGAAAGTCTTTCCGGCTATTTGTCGAATATGCTCAGCGCCAGGCAGATCGACTTGGCGGTGCTCTTTCGCGAGGAACCGTCACAGCGCTGGTGCAGAGTGCGGCTTCTCAACGAGAGACTGTTCTTGATTGGATTGCCAGACTTGCTCGGTATTCCCTTGGGCGAGAACGCCACCATCAATCGAGCCGCCGCCCTTCCGCTGATTCTTCCAAGTGGTTCTCACGGCTTGCGATCGCTGCTTACCCGATGTTTCGAACACGCTCGAGTAGAGCCAAATGTGGTGGCGGAAGTTGACGGACTCAGTTTGCTAATGCGCGCGGTTAAAGCCGGAATGGGGGTAACAATCCAGCCTGGTTCCTTGCTGGCACCGGGCTCCCATGCGGAGTTGAGCAGTGTGCAACTCGGCGATGAAGGCGCTCAACGAGAGAACATTCTCATCAGTCTCAGTGAAGATGAGCTATCGCCCGCGGCGCTGGCAACGCGAATAGTCCTGGCGGACGTCATCCGAAGCACTGTTTCGGAAGGGCGATGGCCGGGTGCGACACTCGCCGATAGCCGGCAATCCGGGACAAGGGATGCAGCGTCTTCCTGCAGTGCCATCAATCAGGCCACGTCCGGGCAGAGTCTTCATGTTCCATGAAGAACTGTTTGCGAAGAGAGGATGGCGGGGATCCGACCTAACTCATATAGTCGGAGCCTTAAGGAGACACAGATGGTTGACGTACTGATCATAGGCGGAGGCAATGCCGCGTTGTGCGCGGCGCTGATGGCGCGGGAAGCAGGCGCATCCGTCCTGTTGCTCGAAGCATCACCGCGGGAATGGCGCGGCGGCAACTCGCAGCACACCCGAAATCTGCGGTGCATGCACGATGCGCCGCAGGATGTCCTGGTAGACGCCTACCCGGAAGACGAGTATTGGCAGGATTTGCTCAAGGTGACAGGTGGCAAGACCGATGAAAAGCTCGCTCGTCTGGTGATTCGAGCTTCATCGACCTGCCGGCCATGGATGCAAAAGCACGGCGTCCGCTTCCAGCCGCCGCTATCGGGGGCTCTTCACGTTGCACGCACGAATGCCTTCTTCATGGGGGGCGGAAAGGCCCTCGTCAATGCCTACTATCGCAGCGCGGAAGCTCTGGGCGTAGAGATCCGCTACAACACGCCAATACATGGGATCGAGCTGGATGGCACGCGCTTCGTTGCCGCTGTAGGCGAGAGCGAACGCTTCACGGCAAGGGCTTGTGTCCTTGCGGCAGGCGGATTCGAATCTAATCGCGAATGGTTACGCGACGCCTGGGGACAGAACGAAAGAGGTGAGTGGCCGGCGGACAATTTTCTCATCCGCGGGACGCGCTTCAACCAGGGCGTCCTACTGAAGCACATGATCGAAGCCGGTGCGGACTCTATCGGTGACCCCTCGCAGTCACATTGCGTGGCCATTGATGCCAGGGCACCTCTATATGACGGTGGAATCTGCACACGCATTGATTGTGTGTCACTGGGTGTCGTCGTGAACCAGAACGCGCAGCGGTTCTACGATGAAGGAGAGGACTTCTGGCCAAAAAGATACGCTATCTGGGGTCGGCTCGTCGCTCAGCAGCCAGATCAGATCGGCTATTCGATTATCGACAGCAAGGCCGTGGGACGCTTTATGCCACCGGTGTTCCCCGGGCACAAGGCGGACACGCTTGATGAGTTGGCCAAGAAGCTCGGCGTACCGGTCGATGCGTTTGTTCAGACCGTGGAGCGATACAACGCAGGCTGTCGAGTGGGGACGTTCGACCATACAGCCCTCGACGATTGCCAGACAGAGGGTGTGAACCCGCCGAAGACCCACTGGGCGCTGCCTATCGATAGGCCGCCGTATTTCGGCTACGCGCTACGACCTGGTATCACATTCACCTATCTGGGACTCAAGGTAAACGACTTGGCGCAAGTCCACTTTGATGGCAGTCCGAGCGACAACCTCTTTGTGGCGGGCGAGATGATGGCTGGCAATGTTCTGGGGCAAGGCTATACGGCCGGTGTCGGTATGTCGATCGGAACGGCATTTGGACGGATCGCAGGAACTCAGGCAGCGCGGGTTGCCACTATCAAGCGGACAGAAAGCTATGCATGACTTGGAACTTTTGGTAAAGGAGGCAGAGTCGCTAGCTGACCAATCGACCTCTGCGTCCGCGAAACTGCGTCAGATCGCGGTGTTGCCGCTTACAGACGACGAAGCCGAGGTCTCTCGCCAGATGCAGATCTGCAATGCGTGCAGGTACTGCGAAGGCTTCTGCGCAGTATTTCCGGCAATGACGCGACGTCTTGAGTTTCACAAGGCGGACGTCAACTATCTGGCGAACCTATGTCACAACTGCGGTGCCTGCTATCACGCCTGCCAGTATGCCCCTCCTCATGACTTCCGGGTCAACGTGCCCCAGGCGATGGCGCGCGTACGCCTGCAGACCTACACCGAGTACGCGTGGCCGGCCACGTTCGGCCGTCTGTATCGCAACAACGGGACAACTGTTGCTGTTGCCTTGTCCACTGGGTTGGCGCTGTTTCTGATCCTGGCGATGGTGGTAACCGAAGGATCCCTGGTTCAGGATGGTCTGGCAGCGAACTTCTACGCGATCTTCCCGCACAACCTCCTGGCCGCGCTTTTCGGTGCTGTTTTTGGATTTTCCTTGCTCGCATTGGCAATCGGGGTATCACGATTCTGGCGTGCGCTATCGGTCAATGGCCTTGGTGCCGGAGCTATTGCCGAGGCCACCTCAAACGTGCTGACGCTGAAGTATCTGGATGGCGGTCATGGGGCAGGCTGCAATGAGGCAGACGATAAGTTCACGTTGTGGAGACGACGCTTCCACCACCTCACGTTCTATGGATTCTTACTTTGCTTTGCTGCCACATCTGTCGCAACGTTGTACCACTACGCGTTCGAAATGCATGCGCCGTACCCGCTGCTAAGCGCCCCGGTTCTCCTTGGCACCGCGGGTGGCGTGGGACTGATAGTCGGGCCCTTCGGCCTCCTCTGGTTGAATCTGCATCGTGACCCGAATCGTTCAGATCTGCGACAACGGCCAATGGACATCGGGTTCATTGTGCTCCTGTTGCTCACGAGCGCATCGGGCTTGGCACTGCTTGCATTCAGGGAGTCCGGGGCTATGCCTAGCCTGCTCGCCATCCATCTCGGCATTGTCATGGCGCTCTTCGCGACACTCCCGTACGGAAAGTTCGCGCACGGAATCTTCCGCTCTGCGGCTCTGCTGAAGTCAGCGCTGGAGAAGCGTCAGGCGAACAGCCTCAAGTTGGGCAGTGAATAGTGCACGTTGATCTCTGCGACACGGCGGTTCCGCATGTCCCAAATGTGGGCTGAACGCAGCTGAAAGCAGGGCGAAAGAACAAGCAAACACGAACAGGAGACATTGCAATGAAGGTTGGATACGTAGGTCTCGGCGCGCTTGGAGGAGAACTTGCGCGACGTTTCATCGGCAAACACGATCTTTTCGTCTGGGACCTCAATGCCCAGGCGCTCGAGGTGTTCAAAGGCCTTGGCGCCAGCGTGGCTGCATCTGCCGCAGACCTCGGACGGAAATGCGACGCGGTCGTGATCTGCTTGCCACGTAGTTCCGACGTTCTGCAGCTTGTCTCGGGCCCAGAGGGACTCGCCGCCGGCTTATCGGCGGGGAAGATTGTCATCGACCAGACCAGTGGCATCCCTGCCGAGACCAGGAAAATTGCTTCGCTTCTCTCCGAAATTGGAGTGGAGATGATGGATGCCGCGGTTTCTGCAAGCCCGCAAATTGTAGCGAGTGGAAGTGCCACCCTTATGGTCGCGGGCTCGGACGGGGTCTATGAGAAGGCACGCCCGTTGCTGGACACAATGGCCGGTACCATCCATCGCTGCGGCATCCGCATTGGTGATGGCCAGGCCATGAAGATGGTGAACAACGCCATGAATGGTGCTGGTCGAATTGGCATGCTTGAGATTGTCGCCATGGGGATCAAGGCTGGGCTTCCCCTGGAGCGGATGGCTGTAGAGCTGAACGAAAGCCTCGGACGGAGTCAGGTAACGGAGAAGATGCTACCTGCGTTAGTGGAGGGAAGGGCTTCCACCCGGTTTGGACTTCCTCTGATGCTCAAGGATATTACCCAGGCAATGATGCTTGGGATGGAGGTTGAGGTACCGCTTCCGATTACGAGCATCGTGCGTGGCTTGTTGCAGGTTGGGGTCAATACCCTTGGCCAGGGCTCCCAGCTCGAAGACATGGTCGGAGTCATCGGAGACATGGCCGCCACATGTATCGGTCCGACGAGCGCGGAGAACGAGGGAGCGGGCCAGTCAGCAGAATCGGATGCCAACGCCGTGGCTCCCCTTGTGGAGGCCGCAATGTTCGCGCTGGGGCAGTTGGTTACCTATGAATGCACCGCGCTTGGTATCGCTTACGGCTTGCGGTTGCAAGACATCTCGACGGTGATCAACTCGAGTTCCGGCTGGAGTGGCGCGTCGCGTGCGCTCCTGCCCGCCCTTTTGGCCGGCGATCGTAGCCCCGTCAGACCGTTGCGTGAGGTCGCCGACAACCTGCGCAAGGCCTGTGCGCTCGGAAGTAAGGTTGGCGCCCCGATGTTCGTGGCAAATCAGGTGCGCTGCCTGTACGAACAAGCGGCGGTGGCTGCTGCCGAGAAGGCGGATGTGGCGGAAGTCGCGGGACTCGTCGAAGACGTGTCCGGTATTCGTTTCACGCAGTAGGACTTGTGGAGTCCAGCACTGCGGTAAGGAGCTACTCGAAAATGGGTGGCCAATATGAAATCTTGGAGACTACATGAAGCGCCCCATTGTGAAGGCCCTGGCCTTTTCTGGTATTGCACTGGCAATCTCCTCTGCGAGCTTCGCCGCGGACCCGTTCCCCAATCGTCCGGTGCGTATTGTTGTGAATACCGCGCCAGGCGGTCTGCTGGACTTCACCATCCGCCTTGTCGCGAAGGAGATGGGAGCCAACCTCAAGCAGTCGGTCATTGTCGAGAACCGAGCCGGTGGGGACGGCCTGATCGGTATCAACGTGACCAAGTCAGCGGCAGCCGATGGCTACACCCTCCTAGGCTCGGCGGGCACCATGGCTTTCCAGCAGGTTATTCGGGACGATCCGGGCTATGATTTGACACGTGACTTCACCGGCGTGGGCTTCGTTGGACGATCGCCATTCCTGGTCGTGGTATCGCCGGAGCAACCCGACAAATCGCTCAGGGACTTCGTCGCGCGTGCCAAGGGTCATCCGAACACGCTCTCATATGGCTCCGCGGGCGTCGGCACCGCGCCTCACTTTGCTGCCGCGCTGTTCAACCAAAAGGCCGGTCTGCAACTGCTCCATGTCCCGTACAAGGGGAACGGGCCAGCGATGCCTGATGTCATGAGTGGGCGCGTAAACATGATTTTCGACGCCTACTCGAGCAGTCGTGGCTATCTGACTGCTGGAAAGCTCAAGGCGCTGGCAGTTACCTCGACAGCGCGGATATCGGCGCTACCTAATGTTCCCACCCTCGCGGAAGAGGGCGTTCCGGGTTACAGCTACTACACGTGGATGGGTCTTGTAGCACCAACTGGCACGCCCAAGGAGGTCGTTCAGCGCCTCTCGGAGGCTCTGAAGAGCGCCTTGAGTAATAAAGCGCTGGCTGAGCGGCTGAACGGCGAGGGGGTAGAGACGCCCCAGATGACTACAGTTGAGTTCAACCAGTTTCTAGCCAAGGAAGTCAGCCAGACACGGAAACTCGTGACCGACCTCAACCTGCCGAAACAGTAAGCAATGTTCGGGCAAGATCAGACTCAAAGCAATGGGTGCGTCTGCCGTAGCGTAGCCACGGAAACAAGCAGTCCTCATCTGGGGAAAAAGAATGGATAACAGGAAGAATGCAAAAGGCATGGCGTCAGTCACCCGTAGATCACTGTTGTTGGTGGCGTTGGTGAGCATCAGTGTCCCGGCACTCGCTGACGTCTACCCTTCGAGGCCGATTCGTCTGCTGGTCGGCTTTGCCGCTGGTGGTACCACAGACGCGATCGCTCGCTTCTACGCGCAGAAGCTCGCCGTCGAACTCAAGACGCCGGTGGTGGTCGAGAACAAGCCAGGAGCTGGTCAGATCGTGGCGATCCGGTCCTTGAAGGCAGCCGCGCCTGACGGATATACGTTGTATATGGGCACAGGAAGCGCGCTATCGCAAAGTCCGGGCGTGCGCAACGACTTGCCCTACGACCCGGTCAAGGACTTCACATTTGTGGGCCTTGTTGGTACGGCGCAAGGAGTAATCATCGTCAACAACGACGTACCGGCGAAGTCGTTGCGCGACCTGGTCGCATACTCGGCCAAGCATCCCGGGCAGCTGAACTTCGGCTCTTCGGGTATTGGATCCGCTAGTCATCTGGCCGGTGAGTATATGAGCAAGGTGTCGGGAATGATGATGACGCATGTTCCGTACAAAGCAGACGCAGATATCGTCCAGGCGATGTACACCGGCTCGGTGCAAGTCGGAATTGCGCCCGTCCAAGGCGCGGTTACGGCCCTGAGCAGTGGCAAGGTTCGAGCGTTGGCAGTGACCGGCACGCGGCGCGTCAAGGCTATTCCTGATGTACCTAGCGTGTCCGAAGCCGGACTGAAGGGATTTGAAGGACTTGATCCCTATACCTACTACGGAATGATTGGACCTGCCGGATTGCCGGAAGACGTCGTGAGAAAGGTGAACGACGCAATAAATCGCATCTCCTTATCGCCGGATGTCGCCGCACAAGTGCGAGACAAGCTGTATGCGGAGCCGGGAACTAGCGCACCGCAGGCGTTTCGCAAGCAGGTCCAGGATGACATCACTCGGTGGCGTCACTTCAGTAAGTTGGTCAGTGGTGCAAGCTAAAGGTTAGGAGAGGAAATGGGAAACGAAATTGCATCTGCATTGGGCCGTACTTCTGGAGAGCGCCTGAAAGGCAAGGTCGCCGTCGTAATCGGGGCTGGCCAAAGTCCAGGAGAGGGCGTAGGCAATGGGCGCGCAGCCGCTATCAGGTTTGCACGTGAAGGCGCGCGTGTCCTGGCGGTGGATCGGAACATCGAGTCCGCACAAGAGACCGCATCAATCATTCTTGCGGAAGGCCTCGAATGCGTAGCTGCTTCCGCAGACGTGACGCGAGAGGAAGATCTTGCGAGAGTGATGACTGATGCAGCGCAACGGTGGGGCTCCCTGGACGTACTTCATAACAACGTCGGCGTCAGCATTGCGGGCGGAGACAGAGATCTGATGGAGATCACAGAGGAAGGTTTCGACAACATCTGCCGGATCAACCTCCGAGGCACCGTGTTCGCATGCAAGCACGCAGTGGCAATCATGCGTGTGCAGCGGTCTGGCGTAATTGTCAACGTATCATCTTCCGCCGCAGTAGGAAAGTATCCCTACGTCGCTTACAAAGCCTCTAAAGCGGGCGTTATTGCATTCACAGAGCAGTTGGCCCTCCAGAATGCACCTTTCGGCATCCGAGCAAACTGCGTGCTGCCCGGGCTCATCGCCACGCCGATGGCAGTCGATACGCGCGTGAAGGAATGGGGGCAATCGCGAGAGCAGGTCACTGCGGAACGAAATGCAAAGGTGCCCCTCGGCCGGCAGGGTACAGGCTGGGACGTTGCGAATGCGGCGCTGTTCCTGGCTTCCGACGAAGCCAACTTCATTACCGGAGTGTCGCTTCTCGTGGACGGTGGAAGAATCCTGAATCGCATCTAGGCGACGCAGCCAGACCCGGGCCGTTTCAACGGACGTTACCAATGCCTTGAGAGGCGGCCTCGCTCCTCAGGGCGGGCGTCCCATTTTTTTGCCATTTGAAAAAATGGAACTCATGCCGATGTTCGAAACAGAGCCGCCCGGCGGGACGCAAAAGTACCGAATCGACATTGTGAGTAGAAAAACCCAAGAGGAGGAGACATGAAAAGTAAGGCGATTGTATGGTTCGCCGGTGTGGCATCGGTTTGCGCCGGAAGCGCATATGGGCAATCCAGCGTCACGCTATATGGCGTAGTGGACACCGGGATAGAGTATGCGAATCACCAAACGGAGGGCAACAATAGCGTCGTCCGCATGACGCCGGGCAATATGGCTGGCTCCCGTTGGGGGCTGCGCGGCACTGAAGATCTGGGTGGCGGATTGAAATCCCTCTTTGTACTAGAAAGTGGATTTGAGTCTGACACTGGGCGCGCGTCGCAGAACAGCCGACTGTTTGGTCGATCAGCATACGTGGGGTTGCAGAGCGGATGGGGTGTGCTGACCCTGGGTCGTCAGACCAATGCGCTCTACGACATCTTCGGCACCGTGGACCCGATGTGGATCGCATCAAAGTATTCCATTCTGGTGCAGGACGCTGCCTTCTCCGCTAGAGCTGACAACACGGTGAAGTATGTGGGCATATTCGGGGGCCTGAAAGCGAACGCAATGTATAGCTTCGGCGCTGACAGCACTCGAGACAATGCGAGCGAAGTGCCAGGAAGTCCGAAGATTGGCCGGGAGATCGGAGGAAGTCTGACGTACACGGGCCAGAACTGGGAGGTGACGGCCGCATATGACCAGATCAACACCGGTACTCGAACCACTACGCCGGACGCCACCACCCGCCGTGCTGTAGTTGGCGGCAATTTCGCTATTGGGAATGCCACGCTCTTCGCTGGCTACCGTTGGGCCAAAGCGCTAGACGGCGCACTCCTACCGGGCGCGCGGGCCGGATCGAATCAACGCTCGAACCTATACTGGACCGGCGTCAGATACCAGGTAACCCAACCGCTAAACGTCGTCGCCGCAGCGTATTACCAAGATTTTTCTGGAGCCAGTGCCGACCCTTGGTTCTTCGTGCTCTCCAGCGACTATGCATTCTCTAAGCGTACCGACGTCTACCTAAACGTTGGTTACACGAAGAACAAGAACGGCTCGACACTTGGCCTGGGAAGCTTCGGAACGGTGGCCAACAGCGCTAACCAATTCGGCGCAGTTGCAGGCATTCGACACAAGTTCTAGCGCCTGAAGCGACGGTGCAGAAGGCTCGTGTAGACCGATGGTGACACGAGCCTAAAGGTGCACAAAGGGACCGGGGCAGCACGAAGCGAAGTGCTATCTCGGCGCGTCGAACAGGTGCGCGTTGAACCGGCCCTTGCTTAAGCGACGAATCTTCACGCTGGCGAACACCCCGGCGGAGTTGTAAGGCTCGCTCCGGATGAATTCCTCTGCCTGTTGATAGGTGTCGATGTTAAGCAGGAAAACGCTTCCTACGAACGCATTGCCGAGTTCATCCAGTTGCGGTCCCGGGATCCTGTCGTTCCAATCATTCAAGTAGTTCCGATGAGTAGCCTGAAGCTCTTTACGAAGCTCCGCCGACCCCTCTCGATCGCAGCAAAACACGATGCAAAGCATAAAGTCTCCTGATGAAGAATTCCTCTGTGACTGACTGCGCGCATGGGCGCCATTCCGACCTTGTGCGTCGCGCACGAAAGTTTCGGTGATTGGAACCCGAATTGTACAACGGAACCAATGTAGAGTATTGTGAAGGTAGTCGGCAAGCCAGGCTCGAAGGCGTTGTGAAGTGGACGGACGCGACAACCAGCAGCCTTGGCCTTGCGCGGGGCGGATGTCCGTCTAAGAGTTCGAGTGTCCATTCAGTTAGAGGAAGGTATGAAGACGTTTGATAGGTTTTACATCGGGGGAGAGTGGGTTGAGCCTGTAGGAACCCGCAGCTTTGAACTGGTCAACCCGGCCACTGAGATTCCGTTCGCGAACGTGCGGCTTGGCGAAGTTGAAGACGTTGATCGAGCAGTAACCGCTGCACGGAAAGCTTTTGAATCTTTCAGTGTGACAACCAAGGCCGAACGGATTGCCCTGCTTGAACGGATCGTCGAAGCCTTCGCGGCGAGGCAGACCGACCTCATGAGTGCGATCTCCGAGGAGATGGGAGCTCCGCTTTCCCTTGCTGGTCAAACGACCACGGCCCTCCAGGCCTTTAAGCAGGCCGTGATTACGCTTCGCGAGTACGACTTCGAGAGCCGTATGGGCGACAACGTGATCCTGCGAGAGCCAATTGGTGTGTGTGCTTTGATTACAGCCTGGAACTGGCCTCTCCAACTACTGTGCGGGAAGCTTGCTTCCGCAATCGCCGCTGGCTGCACGGTAGTGGTAAAACCAAGTGAATACACGCCCATTGACGCGTTGCTGCTTGGGGAGGTATTGGCGGCCGCGGGGGTACCGGCCGGCGTCGTAAACATCATTAACGGCGATGGTCCGACAGTCGGAGATGCACTGAGCCGACATCCGGACGTAGACATGATTTCATTCACCGGCTCGACGAGAGCGGGGATTCTGGTAGCTCAGTCAGCCGCAGATACCGTCAAGCGCGTTTGCCAGGAACTCGGCGGGAAGTCTGCAAATATCGTTCTTGAGGACGCAGACCTCGAGGCAGCCGCTCGGTATAACGTCACCCGAGGGTTCTCGAATACGGGCCAGTCCTGCCATTCGCCCACTCGCATCCTGATCCACGAGAGCCAAGCCGAGCAGTTTATTGGCCTACTGCAACGCGAGGCGCAGAAGGTACGGGTAGGCGATCCGCGAAGTCCAGACACGACAGTTGGCCCCGTAGTGAATCGGCCGCAGTTTGAGCGAGTGCAAAGCTACATCGAACGCGGAATCGAAGAAGGAGCGCGATTGGTATGTGGAGGCCTTGGCCGACCTGGCAACCTGGATCGCGGCTACTTCATCCAGCCGACAATCTTCGCCGATGTTCGAGCAGACATGACCATCGCGCAGGAGGAGATCTTCGGCCCGGTGTTGTCGTTGATTACCTACCGTACAGAAGACGAGGCCGTCGCCATCGCGAATGGAACGAAGTACGGACTGGGCGGGTACATCTTCTCCTCGGACGCCGGACGTGCGCGCAAGCTTGCCGCGCGTATGCGGGCGGGGCGCATCTTCTATAACGGAGCTGCGTCTAACTACGTTGCCCCAATGGGCGGTTACCGTCAGTCAGGCAACGGAAGAGAGGTGGGTGTATTTGGCTTGGAGGAGTATCTGGAAACGAAGGCCCTCCTGGGCTTCAATCCAGGCGACTAAACGCAATTTGATTCCAGGTGGTCTCCTTTGCGCAGGAAGCCGGCTCTTTCCTGGCCGCTCTTGCGCACTTTTTACCGTGCACATTGACGACCGGAAACGACAAGACTCAACGACGCCCCGGTAGACCTCTAAGCCTGCCTCCGCACGCGCGTAACGTTTCGGTATGCGAATTCAATACAGCAGGACTGATTCCGCTGAACGTTTACGCCAAAGGTAACAAACCGGTAGGTAAAGACCAAATTTAGATGAACCCAAACGTCCACGACAGGGTGGGAAACGATTGAACCACCGAACGATGGTTGGGAAGATTAAATCGAGAACTAGGAGGAGGCACGTGGCAAAGAATATTTGGCGGCAGCTATGTCTTGCTGGCATCTGTTTGTCGGCATTTGGAGCGGCAGCCGATCCAGGAAGCGCACCGACTCGCATCGTCGTCGCATCGGCACCCGGCGGAAATATCGATGTCCTTGCTCGAATCCTGGCTGAGAAGCTCGGAGTCAGGCAAAAGCGGACATACATCGTAGAGAACCGTCCAGGAGCCGGTGGAAACATCGCGACCGCACAGGTCGCCCAGGCGAATCCGGACGGACGCACGCTGCTTATCGTCTCCACTAGTCACACCAGTAACGTTCACGTCTACAAGAAGGTCGGCTACGACCCGATCAAAGACTTCACGCCAATCGCGAAGCTGGCTGAATCGGCATTTGTGGTCGCGGTCCCGTCGGATTCCAGCATCACAAGTCTCGAGGACCTCGAGAAGGTGGCAAAGGCCCGTCCTGGCTCGCTCAACTATGGGTCTTCAGGCATCGGACAGGGCAATCACTTGGGAATGGAGATGTTGAAGAATCGGCTGGGTGTGAAGATTACTCACGTTCCGTTTACCACAGCAAATGCCCTCGTGACCGCATTGATGGGGAAGCAAGTCGATGTTGCCATGCTCACTCTGCCTGGAGCGTTCATGGGTGTGAAAGCGGGAAAGATTCGTCTTCTGGCTGTAACCAGCCAGAAGCGCGTGGAACGACTTGCCAATATTCCAACGGTCGAAGAGAAGATCGGGGGCGACTTCGTCATGACGAGTTGGCAAGGCCTCGTTGCACCCGCGGGCCTTCCGGCAAAAGAGGCCGCCGAACTAAGTCAACAGGCCGCGAGCGTGATGGCCCTGCCGGAGGTCGTCGATGCGCTCGACAAGATCGCACTTACACCCCAGGTCACAACCCCGGAAGCGTTTCAACAGTTCCTTGTGAAAGAGACGCGGCGTTGGGGTGACGTCGCCAAGCAAAGCAACATCAAGATGGATTGAAGATGAAGAACGCTACTCTCTCTCGCCGATATGGTGAGTTCATCGCTTCAACGCAGTATGACGAAATCCCCGCTGAAGCGGCTGAATACGGGAAGATGCTGATCGCCAGTACTTTAGCCAGTTCCGCTCTCGGATCGACGCTCCAATCGAGCAAGATCGTTCGAACCCTGGAAGTCACGCGAGGAGGCTCTCCGGAGTCGACTGTTTGGTTTGGAGGCTGGGAGTCGGTGCCGGCCGTGGCCGCTGCACGCCTGAACGCTCTTATGAGCGATGCGGCTGCTTCGGATGACAGCGATCTCAGGAACATTGTCCACAGTGGGACCCAGGCGTGTGCTGCGGCGCTCGCCGTCGGAGAAAAGGTCGGTGCGTCCGGAGCGGAGGTAGTTGCCGCAGTAGTTATCGGCTATGAAGTTGCCGGCAACATCAACACTGCCATGATTGGAGGCCTGCAGCGAAAAGGCTTTCACGGGTGCGTAGTGGCAACGTTTGCAGCGGCGGCAGCTGCAGCTCGACTGCTGGGGCTCGACGCAGACGCCGCGGCCCATGCACTCGCATTGGCGGCAACCTCAATGGGCGGCTTGCACGCCGCGGCGGCAACCAGCTTAGCGAGGGAGTACCACGCGGGGAATGCAGCAATGATGGGCGTGAACGGCGCTCTAGCCGCTCAGCTGGGATACACCGCCGAGCTCGCCACGTTCGAGATGAAGCGCGGCTTCTTCGAAACACTGGGCGTCACCCAGCAAGCCGAGGAGGTGATCAGTCAGCTCGGGGAGAAATGGTGCATCCTGACCGAACTAGGCATCAAGCTAGTTCCTGGTGGGTCGCCATTTCACGCCGTTGCCGAAGCTGCCGCCAATGCGGCGCGCCGAGGGGACCTGGATGTCGTGGACATTCGCAAGATCGAGTTTACCCTTCCCGATTATCCTTTCCCGGGGCCAAAGCATCCAACCGACCTCATCGGGATCGCGCACAGCCCGTTCTATTTCGCGGCTGCAGGCGCAGCGGATCGTGACTACAGCTGGGAGCACGCATTCCCAGAGAAGATTCAGGACCCCAGGATCCGCTCCTTGTTCGATAAGGTCTTCCGCGTAGATACAGAGGTCGCGGATAAGGCCAACTACAAGAGCGGCGCAATTGTTCGCATCGAGACTGTCGGTGGACAGCTTATCGAAGAACATGTCCGGTATCCGAAGGGTGCCGCTTTGCGTGGAATCACCTGGCTAGAAATTGAAAGCAAGTACAGGAGCCTGATGCCGTATGGCGGCGTCGGAGAGCAGCAGATCTCAGCGTCCATCGAAGTGATACGTGCAATGGAGAATCTCCTGGACGTGCGGAGACTTATCGGCACTCTTTGGCCTGGGAAATCGTAGCCGACGCGCATTCTGCAAAAAAATACACAGGAGATAAGATGACCAACGTTAAAAAAATAAGGCAGGTTACCCTATTCGCGGCAACGCTTTCTGCAATTCCCATCGCCCACGCGGCTGAGCCCTATCCCTCACGACCCATCAAAGTGGTCGTCCCTGTATCTGCGGGTGGGTGGGGCGATATCACGACGCGGATTATTGCCCAGCGACTGGGCCAGGAAATCGGTCAGCCCGTAGTGGTGGAGAACCGGCCTGGCGGGGGCGGGTTGGTGGGTATCCGCTATACGAAATCGGAGTCTGCGGACGGGTACACCTTGATGTCGACGGGAGGGACGCTACCCATCCAAAGCGCTCTCTCACGCGAGACTGGCATTGATGCCATGAAGGACTTTGTCTCGGTAGGTTCAATGGTCCGTTCGCCAGCTGTGGTTGTGGCGGGCGCAGGAACCGAGTACAAGACCATGGCTGACGTATTCAAGAGTGCAAAGGCCAGCCGTGGCGCGATCAGTTATGCATCGGCCGGGGTTGGAACGACCACGCATATTGCGGCGGAGATGATGCTGAAGCAGGCGGGCGTACAGATGCTTCACATTCCGTACAAAGGAAACGGGGCTGCCATGCCGGATGTGATTGCGGGGCGCGTGAGCTTCATGGTCGATGCGTACGGAAGCAGTTCGTCCAATCTCGCGGGTGGAAAATTGCGGGCGCTCGCGGTCACATCGCAGGATCGTCTGAAGCTTCTTCCCAACGTGCCAACCGTGGCGGAGCAAGGCTTGCCGGGCTTTAGTTACTACTATTGGCTCGGCCTCTTTGCGCCGGCCGGCACGCCGCGCGATGTGGTCGAGAAAGTGTCGGCGGCCCTGGAGAAGACCATGAAAGATCCGCAGGTGACAGAGAGGCTTCAATCGGATGGTACAGAGCCGTACTTTAAGAACCCCGCGGAATTCACATCCTTCGTTCGTAAGGAAGTGGCGGACACGACGGCTCTGGTCGAGAAGTTGAACATTCAAAAGCAATGACCCTAGGAAGTCCTCGGCGGCTCGTAGCGTGGCGCTAGGGACTGGCGTCGGATGAAAGGGAGAGAGTGTTGCAAATATCCAGTCAAACAGTGCGTCCGATCGACCCAGAGGCAAGCAAGGCGATCGCAGCATCGATGCTTTCATTGTGCAGCCTGATGACACTCGAAGTCATCGCAATGGGCCTGAAGGCGGGGCTTGCGTTGTCTCCGATGCTTGATGCAATCAACGGAAGCAGCGGGCGTAGTCGATTTACGGAACAGCGACTTGCGGCACTCGCGGACCATCGTCCTGGATTCGAGGGCCCGTTGCTATCAGAACTCTCCGACGGCATTCGACGAGCAATCCAACTCTCCGAGCAATGTGGCGTTTCTCTGCCTCTGGCATCCGTGGCCCGCGGCTTACTGGATGTGGGCATGAACGTCTATGGTGGAGATTCTCGCCTGGGCAGCATGCTGTCTCTTATAGGCTCAATGGCGGGTGTAAGCGACGACGCATATAGACACACACCGCAATCGCCGCTTCCTCAAAGCAGGGTGGGTGCACAAAAGCCGACTATTGGCTACGTGGGTCTGGGCGCAATGGGCTCTGCCTTGGCGCGTAGAGTCCGTACGGCTGCAGACAGGCTTCTCGTGTTCGATGTGGTCCAGGATCGGGTGGCTGAGCAAGTACGGGATGGAGCTATGGCTGCAACGGACATGCCCTCCCTCGCGCGTGAGAGTGACATCATCATGCTTTGTGTCCCGACGTCAGCCCATGTTCGGGAGGTGCTGTTGGGCGAGAAAGGGATGCTGAGGGGCCTGTCACCCGGCAAAGTGGTGATCGATCAGACAACTGGAAGTCCCTCGGATGCCCGCTCGATATCGCAGGCGCTCAACCAACTGGGAGTCGGGTTCGTCGATGCTCCGGTCGCAGGGGGGCCTGCCAGTGCGGACAACGGAACTCTTCTTGCGCTCTGCGGAGGGTCCCAAGAAGACTATCAGAAGGTCTATGGCCTTCTCCAAACTATGGGCCGCAGCATCTACTTCGGTCCGACCGGTAGCGGACAAACGGCGAAACTTGTGAAGAACGCAACTGGCGCTTGTAATCGGTTCATCTGCTACGAAAGTATCGATTTGGCCCGGCGCCTGGGCCTGGGTCTGGCGGACCTCCTGGAACAGACGAAGGACACGGACGCGTGGACCGCGGCACTCCAGAGAATCGCGGAGGCCGAACGCACGGGGGTGCCAACTGCCATCATTACGTCGAAACTGTTCTATAAGGACTTGCGTCTTGTTTCGGAGCTAGCGGCGTCGTTCGGGGCTCCGATGCTTATTGCAAATGCGGTTAGGAGCCGAGTTGAGGCTCTCATTAAAGAGATCGGCCCAGACTCGAACATCGATGAACTTGGCCGGGCATATGGGCTGTCTCGGAAGTGACTGACATTCCAGTGTCGGCCTCGGTGCCCGTCGAGGGAGCCTGACAGTCCCATCTAGGTTTGCTCGTGCCGAGGAGGTGATACATGGAGAGCGTTCGGGGCATCAATACCTTCATACGTGTCGTGCAGACCGGGAACCTAAGCCGGGCCGCTCGGGAACTGGGAATCACGCCCCAGGCCGCCAGCTTGCATATCAAGCAGGTCGAGGAGTGGGTCGGAATTCGGCTTCTGAATCGCAGCACGCGCAGACTAAGCCTAACCGAAGAGGGTTCCAGCTTCTATCGGACCTGTGTCAATGCATTTGACGCCATCGACAGTGAGGTAGAGCGAATGCGTGATGCCTCTGCGGAGGTATTCGGCACGGTCAAGGTTGCTGCACCTGTCGGGATGGCCGCGCGCTTTGTCGCACCAGCTCTCGGATCCTTCCTCGAGAAGTTTCCGCGCCTCTCGGTCGATTTGATCGCCCAGAATCGAATCCCGGACGTGGTCGCCGAGGGCATTGACGTCGGTATCCTTCCACACCCATTGCCCGACACGAGACTCATTGCGCGGCGCGTGGTGACCTCGCCCTTCGTTCTCTGCGCTTCGCCAGCCTATCTGCAGCGGCATGGCAGACCGTCAACAATTGAGGATCTTAAGCGTCATCGACGGATCGATCTGCGGAGCTGGGTGACCAATGCGATCCGGCCGTGGCGCCTCCGCTTCGGCAACGAAATCCTGGTAAGCGAAGGGCAGCCGTCACTTGTCACAAATGACGGCGATAGCCTGATCGAGGCAATGCTGAGTGGAGTGGGGATCGGACTCCTGACTCTCTATCGCGTCACGCCCTACCTGCGTTCGGGTCGGCTCGATACGGTGATGGACGGACAGGTCGAGGGGGAGTTGAGCTACTCCATCTATATGCAGCAACGCCACCACGTGCCGCTGAAGGTCCGTGCCATGGCAGATTTTCTCTACGACGTGCTTAGCCAACATCCCGACCTGCAGCGGCGGGAAGAGCGACCTCCAACGATTCAACGCTAGTCACATCGCGCGGCCGGCGTTTGACACTCGGGAATTGCTTAACTTCAAGGCGTCGTTACGCTGTGCGCGTTCGCCGACGTTTTCAACTCTCCAGCTGTATGGAGACATTGACGTAGTACACGACGCGACCATCGGAAGCAGAGGATTCGATCTTCAATTCGTACTTGAAAGTCCTTAAAGGATGGGCGCGGTTGTGCAGGTATCTCCGCCATAAGATTCATTCATCGGTGCGCTAGATCGCAGTCTCGTCGGGAGCCAGCGTCGGAAGTGCTATCGGAGATTCAGCCAGTTACTGGAGTGGGCATGGATGTCGTCAATACAGACGTTGCTGTCATCGGCGCCGGAATCGCGGGCCTGACAGTCGCTCTACGGCTCGCAGAGCAAGGAATCAGAACGCTGGTAGTTGAAAAAGGTGAGCAGGGTAGGTACCCGTGCAACACCCGGATGGCAGGCGGGGCATTCCACGTCGCCCACCAGGACGTAGCCGAAGATCCTGAAGTCATTCTGGACGCCATTGTCAGCCGCGCTGGCAACTCGGTTGCGAAGGACCTCGCGGAGGCACTCGCACATGACGTTGGGCAGGCAACGCAATGGCTGCAGCAGCACGGTGTGCGGTTCATCAAGGTTGGACACGAGCCTTACCGCAGACATACGCTGGCACCTCCTATTGCAACGCAAGGACGCCACTACTGGCAGGGGCGCGGCGGGGATGTACTGCTACGAACCCTGGCAGCCAGGCTGGAGGCCAATGGGGGAACGGTCCTCTACGGAACTCGTGCCGAGCGCTTGACGATGCGGGGTGGGCAGTGCGTCGGCTTCCTGGCGACGCAATCTACCGCGCAAGTCGGCATTGAGGCAGGCGCGGTTGTGATCTGCGACGGGGGATTCCATTCCAACCTGGACTTGCTGCGCGAGCATATCGCACCTGCGCCAGAGAAGCTTAAGCAACGAAACGCACGGGCAGGCTGCGGAGACGGATTGCGCATGGCAGGTGAAGTCGGTGCTCAGTTCGTGGGAATGACGCGGTTCTACGGGCACGTGCTCGCACAGGATGCGATCTACAACGACGATTTGTCGCCCTTCCCGATGCTCGATCTCGTTTGTGCCGCGGGCATTGTGGTTGATAGATCCGGGCGACGATTCATGGATGAAGGGCTGGGTGGAGTCACCATGGCAAACACCATTGCGGCACAGGCCGATCCCCTGGGAGCAACCGTCATCTTCGACTCGGATATCTGGAATGGCCCAGGGCGCGAGTACCTCATTTCCGCAAATCCCACCTTGATCACGAACGGAGGCACCGTCTACGCCTCGTCCGACGTGGAGGGCTTGGCGCAACAGGCTGGCTTGCCTGCAAACCAGTTAGCAGAGAGCGTCGCGCAGCACAACGCCGCAATCGAGGCCGCCGGTACCGGAGAGCTTCGGCCCCGGCGCAGCACAGGCGTTCATCGAGCGTGGCCCATCCGAACCGCACCCTTCCATGCGGTAAAGCTCTGCGCCGGGATCACATACACCATGGGCGGAATCGCGACCGACGCTGCCGGTCGGGTGCTTGATATTGCCAATCGTCCGATTGCGAATTTGTATGCGGCAGGCTGTACGACCGGCGGAATCGAGGGTGGCGGTGATCTTGAACAGGTTGCATACATAGGCGGTCTCAGCCGGTCGACTGTCTTCGCCCTGCGCGCTGCAAATGCAATTGCGTCAACATGGGCCGCCGCCTGATTTAACCGGTTTTGCAACGTTAATTTTTAATATCGATGAATTTGATTGATGAAATCACATTTCAAACAGACGATGCCGACATTTCCTGCTCTGCATTTCCTTGTTAAAAATGGCAACGCGATTGCATTGCTGCTGGCGTCGAGTATGCCGATAGCCGGATTCTGGATTTGGGAAGTCAGCGGATCTACTGCTTTTCTTATTGGCGGCGGGATCGCAGGTCTTTTTGCTTACCTGATCATGCGCAGTTACGTCGACTTGGTCAGGCTTGTTGTGGACGCGATGCTTCCGAAGTGAGCTACGGCATCGCGCCGTATTGCACGTTAGAGATAGCGCTACTGAATGGTATTTTAACTGGATGGCCTGACATGAATGATGCCATATCGCAGGCACCGGCTTTGAGCGGTGTGCCGCTAGGAAAACGCCGGTCACTGCTCCTGGCGGGAGTGCTGACCGGTGTCCTGGGAAGTCTTGCATCAAGAGACGTAGCGGCCATGGCCTATCCGGATCGCCCCGTTCGCTGGATTGTTCCATGGCCGCCGGGTGGTGGTGCAGATCTTCTCGCACGCATACTTCAAGCGCGGTTGGGTCAATTACTGGGGCAGCCAGTGGTCATCGAGAACCGTGGTGGAGCGGCGGGAAATATTGGCGCATCAGCCGGTGCACGGGCAGCTGCCGATGGCTACACGCTGACGTTTGCCTACTCAGCGACCCATTCGATCAACCCGCTTGTGTTCACGAAGATGCCGTTTGCGCAGAGTGACTTTGCGCCGGTGATTTTCTTGACGACCGTCCCGCAGGTACTCGTTGTCAACGCAAAGCTGCCGGTGCACAACATCCGGGAACTGATTGAGTTATCGAAGAAGCGACAGATTACATACGGATCGGCTGCGCCGGGATCTCTTGGACATCTCGGAGGGGAGTTGCTCGCGTCAATGACAGGCGCAAACATGTTGCATGTTCCCTATCGTGGGGGTGGACCAGCCTTGTCTGCCGTCCTTTCTGGGGAGATCGACGCCCTTATTGGTGTGCCGGTCGTGCTTAAGCCGCAGATCCAAGCGGGGAGGCTCCGCGCATTGGGCATTACCGCCGCGAAGCGGACAAGCGTCTTGCCGAACGTGCCGACGATTGCGGAATCCGGAGTGCCTCACTTCGACGTGAGCTCCTGGAATGGCGTACTGGTACCCGCGGGAACCCCAGGGGCGGTAATTACCACCCTTAACGCCGCTTTCAAAGAGACTCTTCTGGATCCGAAGGTGCGAGAGCAACTCATCGATGCCGGCTATGAGGTCGTCGGAGGCGAACCTGCTGTCCTGTCTAAGTTCATCGCCGGTGAACTCGAAAAATGGAAGCCCGTCGTGAAGAAGATAAATCTCCACGTGGAATAGAGAAGTATTGCCGCACGCATTCGACACCTTGGACTATCGATATGACTGAGAAACTGCTGGACACCGATAACGAAAACTCAATTCGACTGAGCGTAAGTGAGGCGCATGATCTTGGCGTGAGCACCCTTATAAGGATTGGATTCACACGTGCAGAGGCGGATGTCATCTCCGGACATCTGCTTGATGCATCCATGTGGGGTTACGAGTTCGCAGGCCTTCCGCGGATTCTTGTCATTGCGGAAAGACCGGAAATGAAGAAGCCCCGTGTGCCGGTTTCAATCGTGCGCGAGTCTCCGGTCTCGGCATTGCTCGACGGAGGGAACCACGTCGGCTACATCTCTTTAAACCGTGCTGTCGATGTTGTCATCGACAAGGTGCGTCGCTCCGGCATAGCGGTTGTGGGGTTGAGGAACAGCTGGTTTGCGGGACGCAACGCATATTACCTGGAGAAGATTGCCAGGGAGGGGTATGCGGCGATCTACTTCGGCAGCAGCAGCCCAAGCGTTGTGCCGCCAGGGGCGTTAAGCAAGGCGTTGGGGACCAACCCGCTAGCTATTGCCCTACCTGGCAAAGTGGACCCATTTATCTTTGACATGGGGACGGCCTCGGCGATGTCAGGCGAAGTCCTGATGAAGGCCTTCCTCGGCGAGGAATTCCGTGATGTCGTTGGCATCGACAAACATGGCGAGCCCACGCGCGTTGCCCGAGATTTGCTGGAGGGCGGTGTCTTTCCATTCGGCGGACACAAGGGTTACGGCTTGTCCCTCGCAATCCAGAGTCTTGGCCTGATGGCGGGTTCACGGCTACGGAATGGCGACGTTAGCGATTTTGGATATCTCTTCGTCGCTTTCAATCCGGAACTATTGATGCCTGCCGAGCAGTTCAAGGACCAACTGGAGGAGTTATTGAACAAAGTAAGAACACTGCCTCGCCAAACAGTTTCTGCGGAGATTCGAATTCCATCGGAGCGCGGCTTTCGGGAGCGTGAGATTCGACGTCGGCAGGGCATCTTGGTGAACAAGACTGTTTTGGAGCGTCTACAGCAGTTGAAGTGAGCTTCCATCTGTATGGAATTGGAGAGAGACATGGATAAGCCAGTGAAGGGCAGAACAACGTTGGTTACAATGGTGGTATTGACAGCTGCCCTATTTGCCAATGCAGCCTCGGCTCAGGATCACTATCCGAGTCGACCCGTGAGGATTCTTGTCGGCTTTGCGCCTGGAGGCTTTACGGATGTGGCCGCTCGCATCATTGCCCGGAAGCTGACCTCCGCACTGGGCCAGCCCGTGGTGGTAGAGAACCGACCGGGTGCAAATGGATTGATTGCGAGTGACGCCACCGCACACGCACCGGCCGATGGTTATACGTTGATGCTTGCGTCGATTGGTCTCACGACTAATCCGCTGCTTATGAAGGGGGCTAACTATGACCCCGTCAAAGCCTTTACGCCCATTTCTCTGCTCGCGATGGTCCCCAATGTCCTGGTCGCTTATCCCGGTATTCAGGCAAGGAACCTGGCAGAGCTGTTGACGCTGGCCCGCACTCGACCGGCGCCCCTCACGCAGGCCTCGGCCGGAAACGGCTCTCCGGGGCATCTATCTGGCGCCCTTCTTCAGGTGATGGCTGGAATAAGGTTGGATCATGTCCCCTACAAGGGTAGCGGACTGGCAGTAAATGACCTCGTTGGAGGACACGTCGACATCTCGTTTCCCACCATTCCTACGGCCTTGCCGTTGATTCGTGCCGGCAAGCTCAGGGGAATCGCGGTTACAAGCGGGAAGCGATCGCCACTTATGCCCGACGTGCCGACCATCGCGGAAGCTGGCGTACCAGGCTACGACACCGGAGGCTGGTATGGAGTGGTTGGGCCGGCGGGTATGCCCAAGGATGTGGCACAAACACTCAGCAATGAGATTTCCAAAATCATGAAGATGCCGGATGTCCGCGAGCGGTTTATCGCCGAGGGTGCTGAGCCGGTTGGCTCGAATGGCCCGGAAATGCTGACATTCCTCGGACGCGATACCGAGCGGTGGGGGATGGTGGTGAAAGCGGCACACATTGCGCTGCAATAGCGCAAACCGATCGTTTCAGAAAGTTCTCTGCGTCCTCACCGTCATTCAATTGGTTGCCATGGCTACACCTATCAGCAAGACATCTCAAGAGCCGCCTCCGGGCCACGCGCGTAACCTCATTGAATATCTGCGCGCCTTGGGCGACGAAACGCCGCGCGATGCAATAGATAAAGCACGTTGGTGTCTTCTCGACGCTATTGGTTGTGCTCTGCTTGGCGTGCGGCAACCCTGGGGCAAGATCATGGCAGAGGAAGTCATCGCGGATTCTTCTCGTGGCTCTTCCACTATCCTGGGCTGCGTCGATGAGGTTGCCTCGAGCCAAGCTGCGCTCTGCAATGGTACCGCGATGCATGGATTTGAACTCGATGATCTGCTATCCGCCGCCTTGGTTCACCCCGGTGCAGTCATCGTTCCAGCAGTACTCGCAGCGGGGGAAGCCGTCGATGCGTCTGGTGTGCAGATTCTTCGGGCTATTGTGGCTGGCTACGAGGCAACTGCACGCATCAGCATGGCGCTGGGCACGGAGCCCTCCCAGCGCGGGTTCCACAAGACCAGTGTAGTGGGGCCTGTTGCCGGCGCCCTGGCGGCGGGGGTGGCAATGCGCCTGCCACTCGAACAACTATTGAGCGCAACCGGCCTTGCTTGCTCGTGTGCGTCTGGCGTCAAGAACTTTGCTCTGGGTTCCGCGGGAATGGTAAAGCGGATGCATGCGGGCCGAGCGGCGGAAGCGGGTGTTCGAATGGCGATGCTCGCTCGTCGTGGTTTTACCGCCCCCCCAACGGCGATTGACGGAAAGTTCGGATTGCTGGATGCATTTGGCGGCGGGAGGGCACAGCCGGAGTTATTGGACGCAGGCCTCGGGACTGGATGGGCAATCGACGATGTCTGGGTAAAGGTCTATCCAATTTGTGGGTGGATCCAGGGCGTTGTACAGCTTCTGCTTGCAATGCGGGAGCAAGTCGGTATCGATGTGCGGGAAGTAGAGAAGATTGTCGTCGCGACAAGTGCGTTCGCTGTCCAGAACAACGCCAATGCGGACGTCTGCGATACTATGGATGCCCAGTACAGCATCCCATACTGTGCAGCTTTGGCGCTTACCGGAGATCCGAGCGACCCGATGGCGTTTAGCCCCGACGCCATTCGAGATCCTATGAATTCGAGTGTTGCCAGGCGTGTTGAACTGGTGGTCGATCCAGTCGCGGAACTGGTCTATCCACGACAGTTCGCCTGTCGTGTGGAAGTTCACTTGAAGAATGGAGAGGTGCATCGTGCGGAGACGCGTGACGCACACGGGACACCGGGGGATCCATGCGATGAAGAGGAGAGGATCGCAAAGTTCAATCGCATGGTTCGGCTGTCAGGCCTGCCAATTCCTGCGCAGGAAGTCGTCGATCGTGTGTGCCGACTGGAAACACTGCCTTCGGTGCGGATGCTGACGCGTTTGCTGAGCCCTCAACGAGGAGTAACACGAGAGCTGTAAGGCATGCGAGGACCAGCGCAGGCGCTGGTCCTCGCTGGCCGCTCGATATTCTTCATATTCCAATCTGCTCTGGAGTCGTCATGAAAGTGGAAGGGCAGTGCCACTGTGGGGCCATCCAGTATGAGGCGGAGGTCGAACCTGGCACCATCTCCATATGCAATTGCGCGGACTGTCAGATGCAGTCTGGCTCAGCCTTTCGCGCAAACATTGCGGCCTCTGGGCTATGAGTTGGGTCGACCGGTGAGACAAATATGGACGAAGCGGCGCTTTGAATGGATGCCTGATATCGATGGCGTCGTAGAGTTCGAAGGCCAGCCATAGGTCTCGGTGCCGCGGCCCCTTGACCTCGGCTTCTTCATTCATCCGAGCGATGGCTGATGGTATCGAGCTGCTAGCACCGCTGAGATGATCCATTGGCACAGGTGCAGCCTTTCGAAGCGCGCCCCGTGCCCGCCCGTCGTGCCATCCCGACATTGGAATGCCGCACGCCCGATGGCAATGTCGCTCGTCAGCCGGCCGGACGCCAGTTTTTTGCCTGGAATTCTTCGTAGGCTTCGTCTGCCCAAGTCAGAGCCCGTGCGGCTTCACACATGATTATCGTGAGGCCTGCTCCTGCGAGTACGACGGCTTGGACATGTTCCTTGGAAAGACCGAGGGAGAACAGCCGGATCGCGTGAATCTTGAATTGCACCTCCTTGCCCAGCAAAGCGAACTGCACCGCGATAATCGTCTCGTAAGTAGTCTCGTCTAATGTCTCGGCATTGCCGAGCGCCGCGCGCATCTGCTTGTAGTGCCCGAGCGCCTGCGGGTTGACGGCGGCGATGATTTCACTGGTGCTGTTGACGTCTGTCGTCTTCATATGCGATCCAAAGTTGTATGCGCTTGATCCGCGGTGCAAGCGTTAGTCGGCGTGGCGCCTGAGCCCGAGAGGGTCTTATCGATGTGCCAGGCGCGCGATCTGCGCGGCATCGTGGTCGGCTGTAGGCGGAAACAACGGCTCAAGCGCTAGCGGATTCCGGTATCCGTTATGATTGCTGAGATATCGAATTGCGGCAGCCTTGCAAGGGCCGGCGGTGGAGGAATTTCTCTTCGCACCCCACGGCCTCGTGCACCAGCGTGTGCGGCACCCTGGCGATCATCTGCTGGTTGCCGGGGCTCCATCGCAGCCGAATCCGCTCCTCTGGCGCGAGCACCGCGGTGCGGCCCTCGGCAATCCACAGTCGGTGGCTGTCACATTCGATCTCGGCGCCGGCTCCGAGCGACGTATGCACGAGGGAAAGTCCCCGAACGGGCGAGCGGATATCTCGACTTCGGCGCCATGGCGCAGCGCGTAGATCTTCAGGCGATTGATCTCACCCTTGAACATCGCCGCATCTGGCGCGCCAGGCTTCCAGCCCAGCACATGGTCAGTGAGTTCGCGAGAGACGTGGTCATGCGCCTCCACGCACACATCGGATCGGAGCAGCGGATTGCTATATGGCGCGGAGAGGGCAGGGGGCCGCGGAGAAAGTAGCTATTGCCCGTGTTTCCGGCCTTGCGGTGGTTTCACTGAGCCGCTGCACTGAAACTGCCTGGAAAGGCACAGACTGATCTGCGGGAGGGCTGATTGCCCTTTTCCTTTCCCTGCGCCGGGTACCCGAAAAGCAAAAACCCCACACTTCGGAAAGTGTGGGGTTCGGCAGCAATCTGAAGTCCACATCCGGGCGGGCCACTTCGCCAAGGCATGCGAAGCGGGCTCCTCTTGGTGCCTTTCCCAAGACCTATGGGGCAGGCTGGAGAGGGAAGCGGTCCCCGACCCGGGTTCGCCCCTTTTAGAGGGCGGCGCGGTCAGACGCTATGTAGTACCTGGCACCGTCGGTATAGGTGTCGAATTTGCCGCTTTTCGCGCCGTCAGTGTACACATCGTACTTTCCAGACCGCGCGCCGTCGGTGTAAGTGTCGAATTTGCCACTCTTGGCGAACGCTGGAGCTGCCAGCAGGGCGGCTGCGACTGCGGCGATAGCGATCAGGGCATGGCGATTGGTATTCATGGCTCACCTCTTTCTTAAAGCTGGTGGATGCCATTCTCTTGGTCTGACTTGTTGCATTGCGGCATCCGATGACCGCATATTAGGGGTTTCCCTCATGGAGGTAAACCCCAGCATTCACAACGATTGGTTTCAATACCGACAATAATCTGGCCTGAGCCGGAAAAATTCCGTTGGACTATCCCAGGAGTGGCCCAGGAATCGATGCGCATCCTCGGGAACGGTTGGCGCCACACCTTGCACTGTGCGGCGCCAATGAAGCAGTGGAACATCACTCGCTGACGACCAGCTCGGACTCCGGCACTTCGAGCAACGGCTTCTTTGCAGTGCGGCTGCGCCAGGCCGACCAGGTCACGCCGATCAGCAGAAGCGCCGACGCGACAACGAAGGTGCAGCTGATCGGCCGCTGCAGGAACACGGTCATGTCACCGCGCGAGAGCAGCAGGGAGCGGCGGAAGTTTTCCTCCACCATCGGCCCGAGCACGAAGCCGAGCAGGATCGGCGCCACTGAGAACTCCAGGCACATGAGCAAGGCGCCGATCAGGCCGAAGGCCAGCACTTCCCAGATCTGGAACAGGCTGCTCTGGGTGCTGAACACACCCACCGCGATGAAGAACATGGCTGACGGGAACAGGTAGCGGTACGGCACCTGCAGAAGCTTGACCCAAACGCCGATCATCGGAACGTTCAAGATCATCAGCAGCACGTTGCCGATCCAGAAACTGGCGATCAGGCCCCAGAAAATGTCCGGGTGCTCGCTGATCAGCTGTGGCCCCGGGCTGATGCCCTGGATCATCAGCGCGCCGAGGATCAGCGCCATCACTGCGTCGCCAGGAATTCCCAGGCTCATGGTGGGGATGAAGTCCACCTGCGTCTTGGAGTGCGAGGAGGCCTCAGGTGACGCAACCCCCGCGATCATTCCCGTGCCAAACTTTTCCGGCGTCTTGGAAATCTTGCGCTCCAGCGCATAGGCTACGAAGGTCGTGATCGTCGGCCCCGTTCCGGGCATGGCGCCGAACAATGTTCCTACGCCGGTGCCGCGAACCATCGGCCAGAAGGCCGTCTTGAGTTCGGCCAGGCTTGGGCGCATGTCGCGGATGCGCAGCTTGGTCTTGGCAGTGACAGTGCTCATTCGGTTGACGTTCAGCAGGAAGTCCGCCACACCGAATAAACCCATGGCGATCGCTACCAGCTCCAGCCCGTCGCTCAGCTCGGGAATGCCCATCGCAAAGCGGAAGGCCCCCGTGTTGACGTCGGTGCCTACCACGCCGCAAAGCAGCCCGAACAACGTCATCGCTACCCCCTTCAGCGGTGAGCCACGCGACATCGTCGAGCCGGCCAGCAAGCCCAGCAACATGATCGAGAAGATCTCGGCAGGGCCGAACTTGAACGCAATCGCCGTCAGAACTGGCGACGCGAAGATCATCACGAGAATGCCCACCGATGCGGCGAAGAACGAGCAGATCATGGTGATGCCCAGCGCGGTGCCGCCCTTTCCTGCGCGAGTCATCGGGTAGCCGTCCAGGCAGGTGACTGCGTGCGGCGGGTGGGACGGCAGGTTCAGCAGGATCGCGCCGATCGCGCCGCCATATTGCGAACCGTAGAAGATACCCGCCAGCATCAGGATGGCGGGCACCGGATGCATCGCGTAGGTCAGCGGCAGGAGGATGGAGATCGCGGAGAGCGCGCCCATGCCGGGCAGCACGCCGATCAGGTTTCCGACCAGCACGCCGAAAAACGACCACATCAGGTTGGTGCCCTGAAAGGCGACGCCGAACCCGAACCAGAGATCATGCAAAGCATTGGAAACCATAGCAGTCAAACCCCCCAGCCAAACAGCGGCAATTGCAGCTTCAACGCCCACCAGAACACGCCCGCGGCCACCACGCACATGGCCAGCGCGAGCAGCGCGGCCTGCTTGAGGCTATTGCTGCGGTCACCCAGGGCGGAAATAAAGACAATGGAGAAAGTGGCCGGGATCAGGCCGCCGTACTTGCCGAACAGCAGGAACGCGAGCGCACCCAGCACGATGCACACGGCCCCGCGCAGGTCCGGCGCGCTATGGCTGTGGCCGTGTCCGGCAGGCTGCGCGGCCTGAGGTGAATCGCCGCGGGCGGACATTGCAATCAGCACGCCAACCAGGGCCAGTAGCGCACCCACGGCCACCGGGAAGAAGCCGGGGCCCATGTGGCTCAACGTTCCGGTGTGGTACTGAAGGCCGGCTGCCACCGCGGCCAGGCCTACCAGCGTCATCAACGCGCCCCCGTAATAGTCCTTCCTGAAACGATGCGAGGTGTTCATGCTGCGCCCCTCCTGCCGTTGTGCAGCGTGGGCTGCGATGTGACACTGCCCGCCTCGGGGCAGCGCTCTTTGGCACGTCGTCTGATCATGGATTGGTCTCCTTCGTTCCGTTCTATGAGAACGCCGATGACCATGCGCCCTTCGATCAGGGCGGTGGCGCAACGGGTGAGAGGACTCTAAAGCCGGCTGCTTCCAACCGGCTTTCAGTCGGCTTGCGGCAAGCTTTCTAAATATGTCACGATGTGATGTAATAAATTCAGGGCCACGTAATCTTAGTGAAATCCCTAGGGAGGATCCGTTGCCTGCTGGCGCTTTCTCGCAGCCGCTTCAATGGCCGTCGCGGTGGCCCAAGGGTGGCCTGCTTGAAGCGCCCGGGATGCGTGCCGGTGAGAACCACCGCCCTGACCGCCGCATCGGACTCCACCTTGACAACGCCGCCAGATCTGCATCGTTCACCGCGTCCTAAGGCCAGTAGAGGGAGCGCTGACTAGGCAGTTGTTGTCTGCGGGAAAATCTCAGTACAAATATCGCGCAAATTTGGTATGATGTACGTCATGCGAAATATGAAGATCAACGCTAGAAGCGTCGCCAAGGAAGCGTCGCACGAGCGCATTGTGGCCGCGGCTGCCCGAGCGATCCGGCGCAGTGGTTATGACGGCGCTGTCGTCGCCGACGTCATGAAGGACGCCGGGCTGACGCATGGAGCGTTCTATGCTCATTTCCCCTCGCGCGAAGCCATGCTGGCAGAAGCCGCGGATCGAGCGTGTGCGGAGTCCGCGGCCGCCGCGGAAGGCGTTGTGGCTAATGCGGCTCCCAAGACGGCCTTGGAATCGATGCTTCGAGCCTATCTGTCCAAGGAACACCTCGAACTCGTCGAGATGGGATGCCCCTTGGCCGCGCTAGGCTCGGAAACGCCTCGACAGGCGCCCGAAGTTCGCCGCGCGACGACTCGCCACATCAAGGCGATGACAGACCTGGTCGCCCGCCAATCTCCTGACTGGGGACAGCCCGGTGCTCACGAACAAGCACTCGTGACCATCGCCACCATGGTTGGCGCCTTGGTGCTGGCTCGTGCAGTCGACGAGCCAGCGCTGTCCGATCGCTTGCTCGAAGCTGCGCTGGAGCGCCTGGTCCCCCCTGGTATCTAAACCTGGGTTAATGCAATCATCTCGCTCGCCCATTGATATGATGCGCATCATGCGAAATGGCGGCGACGCTCGTTTTGAGCGTCGCGCCGAATCGCTCTCAACGCGCATCCCGGACGATCCCGAATTCCACACTCTGACGGAGGAACTACATGAACATGCGCGGCAAGATTGCCCTCGTTACCGGGGCCTCCTCAGGCATCGGCCAAGCCACCGCGGAGCGGCTCGCGAAGGCGGGCTACAAGGTGTACGGGACCAGTAGACGCGCAGGCACAACCGGTCAGCGATCGTTCGAGTTGCTGTCTCTCGACGTAGCGAGGGACGAATCCGTCGATGCTGCTGTCCAAAAGGTGATGCAACTGGAAAGCCGTATTGATCTTCTCGTCAACAACGCCGGCTTCGGGGTCGCTCCGGCGGGTGCGGAGGAGAGCTCGATCGAGCAGGCCCAGTCGATCTTCGATACGAACTTCTTTGGGATAGTCCGGATGACCCGGGCCGTCGTGCCACATATGCGCCGGCAAGGGGATGGTCGCATCATCAACATTGGCTCCGTGCTCGGCTTCCTGCCGATGCCTTACATGGCGCTATATTCCGCCACCAAGCACGCGGTGGCTGGCTATTCGGAAGCGCTCGACCATGAACTGCGCACGTTGGGGATCCGCGTTTCGGTGGTCGAGCCGGCCTACATCAACACCCCTTTTGATGCCAACCTGATGGAACCCGATGCCCCTCTCGATGTGTATCGAGAGATTCGCGCGGGCGTGGAGAGGCGGGTGAAGGAAGTTCTCGTCAGCGCGGACGGGCCAGAAGTGGTGGCCGACGTCGTGCTGAAGGCGGCCATGGCGACGCATCCAAAAATTCACTACGCCCCGGGCCTCGCCAGGCGCATGCGCATGCTGCGCAGGTTTGCGCCGGCCAGCGTGCTGGATGCGGGGGTTCGCAAAGACCTGCGGCTTGAAGCATAGGCGGTTACCCGCTTCGCGCGCTTTTCCGTGTTGCACATACCCAGTCATCCAATCTGTGAGAAAGGAATGTCCATGTCATCATGCATCGCCAGGCGGCCACCCGCCGGCCAGGCAACGTTAACCGTTGAAGCCATGGCAGCGCTTCGTTTGAAACAAGCGGCCGGCGTCGCTCTGATCCTTGCGGCAGCGCTGGCGGCACCGCCGGTGCGGGCCGGCGATGCTTCTCCCGCTGGCCTGTGGAAGAACGTTGACGACATCAGCGGCAATCCGCGCGCGCTGATCCGCATCACTGAATCGAATGGAACGCTTCAGGGCAAGATAGAGAAAGTGTTTCCTGCCCCGAGCGAAGACCCGAATCCGAAGTGCGACAAATGCGAGGGTGCAAACAAGAATGCGTCGGTCATCGGCCTGGTCATCTTGAGTGGCCTGAAGACGGAAGGCGAAGAGTATGTCGGCGGCCAGATTCTTGATCCCGACAACGGCAAGGTCTATCGCAGCAAGGTCCGCCTGGCCGACGACGGCAAGACGCTCAGCGTGCGCGGCTACATTGGCGTGCCAATGCTGGGCCGCTCGCAGACTTGGGGGCGTCAAGAATGAGAGCGACCATGAAAGCGTTTCTTCTCGATCGGTACGGGAAAAAGCGCGCGTTGCGTTCCGCGGAGGTACCGAGCCCGATGCTGGGTGAGGATGAGATCCTGGTCCAGGTCCATGCGGCAGGTGTGAATTTGCTGGATTCCAAGATCAGGGACGGCGAGTTCAAGCTGATCCTCCCCTATCGCTTGCCTCTTGTCCTGGGCCACGACGTGGCCGGCGTCGTAGTCAAGGTCGGTTCTCGCGTCCGGCAGTTCAAGCCGGGCGACGAAGTCTATTCCCGGCCTGATGATTTCCGCATCGGCGCCTTCGCCGAGTACATCGCGGTCAAGGAAGCGTCTTTGGCTATCAAGCCCAAGGCACTGAGTATGGAAGAAGCCGCATCGATCCCTCTGGTGGGGCTGACGGCATGGCAAGCGTTGATCGAGAAGGCCAATCTGAAGAAAGGACAGAAGGTATTCATCCAGGCGGGTTCCGGTGGCGTAGGCACATTTGCGATCCAGTTGGCCAAGCATGTTGGCGCCACTGTAGCCACCACCACGAGCAGCGCCAACACCGACCTGGTAAGAGGCCTCGGGGCAGACGTCGTCATCGATTACAAGAAAGACGATTTCGAGCAGATTCTTCAGGACTACGATGTGGTTCTGCACAGTCAAGATGCAACGGCGCTGGATAAATCTTTGCGCGTCCTTAAGCCTGGCGGAACGCTCATCTCGATCTCTGGCCCTCCCGATCCCGTATTCGCAAAAGAAATCGGAGCGCCGTGGTTCGTGAACTTGGTTGTTCGTCTTCTGAGTTCGGGAGTCCGGAAGCGGGCAGCACGTCGCGAACTGAGGTACTCGTTCCTCTTCATGAGGGCCAGCGGGCGCCAGTTGCGCGAGATCACCTCGCTCATTGACGCCGGCGCGATACGCCCGGTAGTGGATCGGGTCTTTTCCTTCGACGAGACCAACGAGGCCATGGCCTATGTCGAGAAGGGGCGAGCTAGGGGAAAGGTCGTCGTCCAGGTCAGATAGGCGCGATCACCCATCGGTTCTTTTTCGACCCTGCTCGACTGCATGGATGACCAGCCGGGGGCGCAGAAGCCGCATGCCGCCAGCGCATGCTCAAGAACTGATGCGACCCCACATTGTTCAGTGCCAGCAAAGCGACCAGACATGCCCTGCCTCCAGCTTGATGTAAATGGAAGCTATGCCCTCGCAGTACGGAAGGAGGCGATGCGAAGACCGGGTGGCTCGCCCCCCCGGTAACAGAGCATCCTCAAATGTCGACGCCATACAAAGAGCTGCAAGGCATTTTTGGCGACCCGTGGTTCGAATCGCTTGAACCGGCGTCGCAAAAGGTGTTGCTAACGCAAGGGCGCCCGTTTCGTGTCAGAAGCGGCGAGTTCGTTGTGCGCAAGGGGGATCCGGCGAACGGACTCTTCGGCGTCGTGAGCGGCGCTCTCGCTGCATCCTCGGTCCTTGAAGACGGGCGGCAGATGATTTTCGGCTTGCTCGAGCCGGGGGATTGGTGCGGCGAGGCATCGTCGCTCGACGGATTGCCCCGCACGCATGACATCCATGCCGTGCGCAACGCCGAAGTGCTGCACATCGCGCCACCACTGTTCGAGCAATTGATGCTGAATGCCCGGTTCGCACGGGCGATTGCGGTCCTGCAGACGGCGCGCACCCGAACCATGTTCAGTTTCTTCGAGGATGCGGCGCTGCGTAGCACGCGCGCTCGCGTCGTGCGGCGATTGCTCAGGCTGGCGCGCGGCGACGCTCCGGCCTTGCCCCGCTCCAGGCGGGTGATTCCCATCACGCAGGAGACCCTTGCGATGATGCTGGGCCTCACCCGCCAGACCTTGTCCCTGGAGCTCAAGGCCCTGGCCGCGACGGGTGCACTGTCGCTGTCGTACGGCCGCATCGTCATCGAGTCGGAGCAGACGCTGAGCGCGCTCAGCGAGGCCTGATCACGGCGCTACGAGCGACTGATCCTAGGACTTACCCGTGGAATGTCAGCTGCCTTGCATTCGCATGCGCACGCCCATCCGTACCATGTGCAATCCCTCATCGCACTGGCTGACTCCCATGACTGAACGCGCAACATTTCGTAGCTTCCAAGAAAGTACGGCCCAAGATTGGAAGGCAATCGCGGGTGAGTTTCAATCATTCTCCCAAGGGCTAGCCGACCGAGTCCTTCATCACCTGAGTCTGCTTCGGGGCGACTTTGGCGGCTTTCCTATCGACCGGCTTGACCACTCCTTGCAAACTGCAACCCTGGCCTTGCGCGATGGCCGCGATGAAGCGTACGTGTGCTGCGCGTTGCTGCATGACATCGGCGACACCCTGGGAACCTTCAACCACCCGGACATTGCCGCAGCGGTGCTGAAGCCGTTCGTGAGCGAAGCCGATCACTGGATGGTTCAGAACCACGGGATCTTCCAGGGACACTACTTCTTCCATCATCTGGGCATGGACCGCGACATGCGCGAGCAGTTCGCCGGGCATCCGTACTACGACCGCACGGCGGAGTTCTGCGAGCTGTACGACAGCCTGGCCTTCGATCCGAAGGCCGAGACGTTGCCGCTGTCGGAGTTCGAGCCGATGGTGCGTCGCCTGTTCAAGCATCCCGTCAACAGCATCTACAAGAAAACGGCTGCGATGGCCGGGACCTGACGGGGCCGTGCGGGCTGGTCCCGCTCGGCCCTAGGCATCCCACGGCACGGCCCTGATGACCGGTACGGCCCTTAAATATAAGAAAAATGTTGGAGACCCACGATGAACCGAACGGCAAAACCCGCCCTGGCAAGTCCTATGGACCATGCGTATGAACTACGCAGGGAGACGATGTACCGGAAGATCACGTGGCGGCTGGTTCCGCTACTTTTCCTGGCCTACGTCATCTCGTATATCGACCGGATCAACGTCGGCTATGCCAAGCTGCAGATGAGCTCGGACCTGTACCTGACCGATTCCATCTACGGGCTCGGCGCGGGCATCTTCTTCGTCGGGTATGCGTTGTTTGAGGTGCCCAGCAATATCTTCTTGATGAGGATCGGTGCGCGCCTGACGATCATGCGCATTATGGTGTGCTGGGGCCTGGTCTCCGCGGCGACGATGTTTGTCACCACGCCCTTGCAGTTTTACATTGCACGCTTCCTGCTGGGGGCGTTCGAGGCTGGTTTCTTCCCGGGCATTGTGCTCTACCTGACGTTCTGGTTCCCGGCAGCGCGCCGCGCGCGCATCATCGCCTTGCTCATGAGCGCGACCGTGGTAGGCGGCCTCTTTGCTGGCCCGCTGTCAGGCTGGATCCTGCAGAACCTCGACGGATGGCACGGTCTTCGCGGCTGGCAATGGATGTTCCTTCTGGAGGGCTTGCCCTCCGCCTTTCTGGGTTTCGTTGTCTACGTCTGCCTGTCCAACTCGCCTGAAGAGGCCAAGTGGCTGTCGGAGGACGAGAAGCGAATGATCTGCGTCGAACTGCCCAGGGAAGCTGCCCCTCACGCCTCGACGCCGGCGCTGGAGGCCGCGGGTGCCGCACTGCGCGACCCCAAGGTCTACCTGCTGTCTTTCCTGTACTTCGCGGCCGTTTGCGGCGGCACCACCCTGAGTTTCTGGATGCCCACGATGATCCAGAGCTTGGGTGCAAAGAGCATGCAGATCATTGGACTGATCTCCGCCGTGCCTTATGCATTCGCGGCCCTGACCATGATCCTGTACGGCCGCCACTCGGACAAGCGAGCCGAGCGTCGCTGGCACTACGCCGTGGCGGTTGCCATCGGTGGGGTGGGGCTGGCGCTCACAAGCTGGACCGGTGCCTACATGTGGCTGTCGGTAGCGTTGATCGCGATCGCGATTGCGGGCTCGGTGTGGGCGCTACCGGTCTTCTGGGCRGTCGCGACCGCCCAGCTGTCCCGACAATCGACTGCTGCAGGCATCGCGATCATCACCAGCTTGGGCAACCTGGCCGGACTTGCGTGCCCGTACGTGCTAGGGGTGATCAAGCAATCCACCGGCAGCCTGACCGGCGGCCTGTTCCTGATCGCCGGCGTCATGCTGGCCGGCGCCTTCGTGATGATCGGCAGCGGGTCGATTCGCCCCCGCGCTGATCATCGATCGCTCCCGGTCGGGAAGATGCCGGATGCCTCCGCGCGCTGAACAATGACCCAGGAACCATCCATGATGACCTTGCCGCTCGAGCCCGGCGTGCGCGCTTGCTATTCCGACAACGGCAATGGCCTTCGCATGCATTGGCTGGAGGCAGGCGACCCGCGTCCCGAGACGCCGATGATCGTGCTGCTGCATGGCTTCCCCGAGCTGGCGTTCAGCTGGCGGCACCAACTGAATGCGTTGGCGCAAGCGGGATTTTACGTGGTCGCGCCCGACCAGCGCGGCTATGGCCGCACGACGGGCTGGATCGCCGAAGCCGACACGGACCTCTGCACATTCCGAATGGACAACCTGGTGCGAGACGTACTGGGCCTTGTCCAGGCGCTTGGAAGGACGTCGGTCCATGCTGTGGTGGGGCATGACTTCGGCGCGCACGTGGCGGCCTGGTGCGCGCTGATCCGCCCCGACGTCTTCCGTTCACTGGCAATGTTGGCCACGCCTTTCACCGGGCCGCCGCCGTTCCGGCTCGGCGCACCTGATGCCCTGGACCTTCGTGCCAGGCAACTGGCGGAAGCCCTCGCGGGCCTGTCGGCCCTCCAGCCCCCGCGCAAGCACTATCAACTCTATTACTCGGGCCCGGACGCCAATGCCGAGATGCACGCCGGCCGCCAGGGCTTGCATGAATTCCTGCGGGGCTACTACTACCTGAAGAGTGCGCAGGGCACCGACAAGCGGCCCGAGCCCTTGCCCGACCTGACCGCGCAATCCTTGGCCCGGCTGCCCACCTACTACGTGATGGACGCCGACCTGGGGATGTCGGAAACCGTCGCCCGCAGCCTTGCACAACGCGAGATGCGGCCAAGCCGGTGGCTGTCGGAAGAAGCGCTTTGCGTGTATAGCCAGGAATTTGGCCGCACGGGTTTCCAGGGCGGCCTGCTGTGGTACCGGGCCGCCACCAGCCGCGAGCTTCAGCAGGGGCTGCAGCTCTATGCCGGATTGACCATCGACGTGCCCAGCTGCTTCATCGCCGGCGAGCAGGACTGGGGTGTCCACATGCTGCCGGGCGCGCTCGACGCTATGCACTGCGATGCCTGTCCCCGCTTGGTCTCGTCCCGGCTTATCGCCGATGCCGGCCATTGGGTGCAACAAGAAAAACCCGAGGCGGTGAATGCTGCGCTTCTCGATTTTTTCAATAGGGGCTGTTGATATGCAATCTGCAACCGCGGAACCGAATACCACATCTGACGCCTTTGGTCCGAACTCGTTGCTGATCAAGCAACTGCTGGAAGCGGGGCTGACCCGCAACCCTTCACAGGAGGTTGTGTACGGCGACGCCGTGCGCTTCGATTACGCCGAACTGAGCCAACGCATCGGRCGCTTGGCGGCCGGCCTGGCGTCGCTGGGTGCGCGGCCCGGCAACACCATCGCCGTCATGGACTGGGACACGCATCGCTACCTGGAGTGCTTCTTCGCCATCCCGATGGCGGGCATGGTCCTGCATACGGTCAACGTCCGGCTGTCGGCCGAGCAATTGCTCTACACCATCAACCACGCACAGGACGACTTCATCCTCGTCAATGCGGAGTTTCTGCCGATGCTCGAGGAGATCTGGGATCGCGTGGACCCGGGAAAGCAGTTGGTCCTGATGACAGACGAGGCCCATCCGGGTGCGATCCGCCTTCCCATCGCCGCCGAATACGAGGCACTGCTCGCTCGCTCGAACGCGGTGACAAATTGGCCTGATCTGGACGAGTCGACGCGTGCCACGACCTTCTACACAACCGGCACCACCGGCTTGCCCAAGGCGGTCTGCTTCAGCCAACGGCAACTCGTGCTGCATACCCTGGCTAGCCGCTGCGCGTTGGCTGGGCCGGGCACCGGTCGATTCAACCCTGACGACGTCTACATGCCGGTGACGCCCATGTTCCACGTTCACGCCTGGGGCATGCCCTACGTCGCCACGATGATGGGCGTCAAGCAGGTGTACCCCGGGCGATACGTTCCGGACCGTCTGCTCACCTTGTTCGAGCGCGAGAAGGTCACCTTCTCCCACTGCGTGCCGACGATCCTGCAGATGATGCTGGACGCGGCAGTGGGGAGAGGCCAGCGCCTCGACGGCTGGACGGTCGTCATCGGCGGGGCGGCGCTCGCGCAATCCCTGGCCAAAGCCGCAATGGCACGCGGAGTCGACGTCTTTGCCGGCTACGGCATGTCGGAGACCGGGCCCATCCTGACGTTGGCACAACCCCGTTCGGCACGGTCCGAGGCACCCACTGACCAGGAGATCGAAGCCCGCTGCCATGCAGGCTGGGCCATCCCATTCGTCCAGTTGCGCGTCGTCGACGAAGCGATGAACGACCAGCCGCGGGACGGCCGCTCGCCTGGTGAACTCGTGGCGCGATCGCCTTGGCTCACGCAGTCCTACCTCGGTGATGCACAAGCGAGCCAGGCGCTGTGGGGCGGTGGCTGGCTGCACACCGGCGACATCGCCGTGATGAATGCAGATGGCTGCGTCCGGATCGTGGACCGATTGAAGGATGTGATCAAGACCGGCGGCGAATGGGTCTCGTCGTTGCAGCTTGAGGACATTCTCCTCAAGCATCCACGGATCCAGGAAGCCGCCGTCATCGGTATTCCCGACCCCCGCTGGAGCGAGCGTCCCGCCGCAGTGATCGTGCCAAAGCCTGGGACGGCCCTTGATGCTGACGCCGTGCGCGCCTACGTCAAGCAGTTCGCGGACGCGGGCGCGATCTCGAAGTTCGCGATCCCGCAAGAGGTGATGTTCGCCGACAGCCTGCCCAAGACCAGCGTGGGCAAGCTGGACAAGAAGCTGATGCGGTCGCGCCGCGCGCAGCAGTCGCAGGCGCAGACCTCGGGCACCGTGTAGGCCAGACATCAGCGCAGCACCCCTTCATTCAAAGGAGTCAATCGTGTATATCCCATCTCTCAAAGAAGTCGTCAGCGCCGAAGAATGGCAGCTGCGTTGCGACCTGGCTGCCTGCTACCGCCTGGTGGCGCTGCACGGCTGGACCGACCTGGTGTTCACGCACATCAGTGCGCGCCTGCCGGGTGACGGCCATGACTTTCTGATCAACCCCTACGGCCTGCTGTTCGACGAGATCACGGCGTCATCGCTCCTACGCGTCGACGCATCGGGCAACCAGCTCACCGAGTCGCCGTTCACGGTGAACCGCGCCGGCTTCGTCATCCACAGCGCCATCCATGCCGCACGGCCGGACGTGCAGTGTGTGTTGCACACGCATACGCGTGCCGGTGTCGGCGTCAGCGCGCAGCAGGCAGGGCTGCTGCCCATCTCGCAGCAATCGATGGTGATCCAGGGCTCGCTGGCGTACCACGACTATGAAGGCATTGCGCTGCGTGACGCGGAGAAGCCGCGATTGCAATCGGACTTGGGCAAGGCCAACTACCTGATGCTGCGCAATCATGGCCTACTCACGGTAGGTGCGACGATCGCCGACGCGTTCCTGGCGATGTACATCTTCGAAAGCGCCTGCCAGATTCAGATCGCGGCACAGGCAGGCGGGCCGTTGACCATGGTCGATGAGTCCATCCAGGCGACCGCGCAGGCCGATGCGCGCGCGCAGACCGGCGGCATTGGCGGCCGTTTCGTGTGGCCGGCCCTGTTGCGCAAGCTCGAGCGCACCAACCCCGGGTACGACGCGTGATTGATTCGCTGGTTGCGCGAGCGGCCCTGTGCCTTCTCCTGCAAGCGTGTGGCTTGAAAAAAACAAGATGATGGAACACATGAACCCTCAATTGGCTGTCGGCACCAAAGTGCTTGCCTTCGATGTATTCGGAACAGTCGTCGATTGGTACACGAGCATCATGCAAGAGCTCGGCGCGATGAACCTCGACGTGGACCGCAACAAGTTCACGCTGGCCTGGAGAGCAGGCTACATGCCTGCTATTCGGAAGGTCATGTCCGGCGAACTTGGCTGGACTTCGATTGACGACCTGCACAGGATGGTCCTGGATGAACTCCTGGAAACGTTTCGGGTGCTGCACTTGACGGAGGCGGAGAAGCGCAACCTGAACAAGGCCTGGCATCGATTGGAGGCGTGGCCGGATACCGTGGAAGGCCTTACCCGATTGAAGTCGCGATACACGATCTGCACCATGTCGAACGGCAATATCGGATTGCTGGCCAATATGTCCAAGAGCGCATCGCTACCATGGGACTGCATTCTTTCGGCAGAGGTCTTTCGCAAGTACAAGCCCGACCCGGCGACTTACTTGGGAGTCGCTCAGGTGTTCGATATCGATCCAGGCGAAGTCATGATGGTGGCGGCTCATCAGGATGACTTGGCACATGCGCGCGCATGCGGACTGCAAACCGCTTACATCGAGAGGCCGCTGGAATACGGTCCTTTCCAGCGGAAGGACGTCTCTCCCAATGCGGACAACACGCTTCACGCCAGGAATCTGGTGGAACTTGCCGTTGCGCTGGACTGTTGATCGAAGGCCTGGGAACAATTCGGGCAGCACCGCGACGACCCGCTTTCTGGCATTGATCGCCAAGACGGGTGTGGATTTGCGCGTCCCCCCCAATCCTCTTTCCTCGCGCACTCGCGTTGGCTGGTGCGTCCGGTCGTTCAATCCCTGGTGCTGGCAAGCCACGCTAGCGGAACAAGTGGGTACGGTCGAGAAAGAGCATCGCACTTGTCCGCTCGGGTATGCGGGTGGTACGCGCTAGCTTGGCTAGTCATCGACACATTGCACGCTGGTTCAGTGATTCCAATCAGAGAAAGAATCTGGTTCCATCAGTAGTAACAAGAAGAGAAAAGGAGAGAGACACCAATGACCCTCAGGAACATCGCTCTTGCAGCACTGCTGGCTTGTCCGCCGGCTGCATTCGCGCAGTTGTCCGTCACGCTCTATGGCGTCGCGGACGTCAACGTCGAGTACGCCAATCACGTTGCCGCATTGCCCACGGCAAGCAACGGCTTCAATTCCGGTTCGGGGGCCAACGTTGTCCGCATGGATTCCGGTGGTTTATCAGGTTCGCGCTGGGGCCTGCGCGGTACGGAGGACCTTGGCCAGGGACTTCGCGCGCTTTTCGTGCTGGAGAGCGGCTTCGGTCTCGATACCGGCACCCTGCAACAAGGCGGCCGACTGTTCGGGCGGCAGGCATTTATTGGCGTGCAAGATGTGCGCTTCGGTCAGATCACCCTTGGCCGCCAGTACACCTCGGTGTTTGACGCACTCGCCAACTTCGTGCCAGGAGCCTACTCGACCCAGTATGAGCCCACTGTGTTGCAGCAGGGCGCCAACTACCGCGAGGACAACACCGTCAAGTACACCGGCAAGCTCGGTCCTATAACTGCCCTCGCTCACTGGTCGTTCGGTGCCGGGGTGGCACTGCCGGCCGCGGTGGGTGCGGCGGTGCCAATTGGCGGCAACGGTGAAGTCCCGGGCCAGTTCCGGCGTGACACCGCGTATGGCGCCGCGCTGGTCTATGGAGCGGGCCCGTTCGGCTTGACTGCTGGCTACGATCAGTGGAATCCGACCATCGGCACTGGCAGCGGTACCGCTAAGAAGGCTGCGGTCGCCGCAAGCTACAACTATGGGCCGGCGAAGGTGATGGGCGGCTATCGCTGGGGTCAGACCAAGAATGCGACCGACGTCCTGATCCAGCGTGATGACTACTACTGGATCGGCGGCACCTATCGAGTGACGCCGGCGGTTGGCCTGACGCTCGAGTACAGCTACGATGATCTCAAGAGCCTGTTCGGCAACACGAACGTGGCCAACCCGTGGCAGATCGCCTTGATTTCGACCTACTCGTTCTCCAAGCGCACCGATGTTTATCTGAGCACGGCATACGCGAAGCACGCCGGTCTGATGATGGAATCACTGGCGACGACTTTCGCCACCAGCCTCTCCGTGGGCAACAGCTATGCGCTGGGAAATGGCCAGACCTCAATGGTGGGTGTCGCCCTGGGCGTTCGCCATCAGTTCTGAGTGCGCTTGGGACACCGGCAGGAGTAGGTGGTAGGTGGCAGTCATCAGCACGTTGACGCTTCGCGCAGCGGCTCGACGGGCGTCCTCTAGCAAGGCGATGCATGTCGCCATGCACGCAATGATGCCTTGATAAAGCGCTCCTTCGCGCACTCCTGTCCGCCAACGCCACTCCGGGCTTGCAGATCGGACCCAACCCAGCCTGATCGGAAAGCGCGGGTGGCCACCGCAGACTTGGTACGGGGCAGTCACCGACTGCCGCAGCGCCGCCTTGCCAACCGCCGCGAATGCGCATGTAATGGCTGCGTGGCGGGCACAGGCAGTCGGGAGGCGAGATGCGCTGCACGAATTGCCAATTCGAGAACCCCTCGGGAGCCAGGTTCTGCGAGGAGTGTGGGCAAAAGCTTGCGCAGATCTGCCCGCAATGCGGCCACGCATCCAGCCCCGCCGCGAAATTTTGCGGCGCGTGCGGCGCGCTGCTGGCGGACACGGCGGCAGCCTCCCCGCGCGTGTCGCCACCGGTGTCACCTTTGCCGGCACCGATTCACTACACACCGCCCCATCTGGCCGAACGGATTCGCGCGGAGCAGGCCGCCATGGAGGCAAAAGGCGGGCACGCCGGTGGCGAGCGCAAGACGATCACCGCCCTGTTCGCGGACATGGCCGGCTCGACGGCATTGATCCAGGACCTGGACCCCGAGGAAGCCCGCAGCCTGATCGATCCGGTCGTGGCGCTGATGATGGAAGCTGTGCATCACTATGAGGGGTACGTGGCCAAATGCCTCGGTGATGGGATCCTGGCCCTGTTTGGCGCGCCAATCGCCCACGAGGACCATGCGCTGCGCGCACTGTTTGCGGCACTCCGCATGCAGCAGGCCATGCGCTGCCATAGCGACAAGGTGCGGCTGGAACAGGGTGTCCCGCTACAGATCCGGGTTGGCGTCCATACCGGCGAAGTGGTGGTGCGCTCGATCCGCAAGGATGACTTGCACACGGACTACGATCCGGTCGGCCACACGATGCATATCGCCGCCCGGATGGAAGGCGTCGCGACCCCGTCATCGATCCTCGTTAGTGAATCGACCCACAAACTGGCCGAGGGGTATTTCGAGTTCAAGGCCTTGGGGCGCACACAGATCAAGGGCCTGCGCGAGCCGCTGGCGGTGTATGAGGTGCTGGGCCTGGGCGCCTTGCGCACGCGCCTGCAGGTGGGGGCGCAACGTGGCCTGGCCCGGTTTGTCGGTCGCGAGGCCGAACTGAAGCGCCTGGGCGAGGCGCTCGAACGGGCCCGGGCGGCGCAAGGGCAAATCGTCGGGGTGGTGGGCGAGGCGGGCGTGGGCAAGTCGCGCCTGTTCCATGAGTTCAAGGCACGCGCGCAGCAAGGCTGCATGGTGCTCGAGACCTTCTCGGTGTCGCATGGCAGGGCGTTTCCCTACTTGCCACTGATCGACCTGCTGCGCAACTATTTCCAGATCACGGCGCAGGATGACGAACGCCGATATCGCGAGAAGGCCACCGGCAAACTCCTGATTCTTGATCGCGCACTGGAGGATCAGCTGCCTTACTTGCTCTACCTGCTGAGTATCGTTGAACCGGGTTCGGCATTGCCGACGATGGATCCGGCCATCCGGCGCCAGCGCACCTTCGAGGCGATCGCGCGTTTGCTGGTGCGCGAGAGTCAGAACCAGCCGCTCATGGTCCTGTTCGAAGATCTGCAATGGCTCGATAGTGAGACGGAAGCCTTTCTAAATGTGCTCATCGCCGAGGTACCGCGTGCCAAGGTACTTCTGCTGGTCAACTACCGTCCCGAGTACCGGCATGACTGGGGTCAACACACCTGCTACACCCAGTTTCATCTGGAACCGCTGGACCGGGCGGAGGCGCAGGGCTTGCTCACTGCGCTGCTGGGCGCGGACCCGTCCCTTGCGCCATTGAAGCAACTGATCCTGTCAAAGACCGAGGGCAACCCGTTCTTCATGGAGGAAGTTGTCCATACCCTGGCCGAGGAGAACGCGCTGCTCGGCCCGGCTGGAAACTACAGGATCGAGAAGGCGCCGTTGGCACTCCATATTCCGACGACCGTGCAAGGGGTGCTGGCGGCGCGTATCGACCGGCTGCCGCTGCCACAGAAGGAACTGCTGCAGACGCTGGCGGTCATTGGCGCGGAGTTCTCTTCCAGCCTGGTGCGGCATGTCACCGGGCAGCCGGAAGCATTGCTCCACCCGCTGTTGGCTGACCTGCAGACGGGGGAATTCATTTATGAACGTCCCGCCTTTCCCGAGGTCGAGTACGTATTCAAGCATGCGCTGACTCAGGAGGTGGCGAGCAACTCCCTGCTCTCGGAACAGCGCAGCCTCCTGCATGAGCGCACGGCCCAAGCCATCGAGGCGCTGTTTCCCGACCGGCTGAAGGAGTACTGGAGCGATCTGGCGCACCACTACAGCCAAAGCGGCAATGTTCCGAAGGCGGTCGACTATCTGCAGCTGGCCGGAAAGCAGGCACTCCAGCGTTCCGCACAACTCGAAGCAATCCGCCATCTCGGTACAGCCCTCGATCTGCTAAAAAGCCTGGCCGACAACCCGGAGCGCCAGCGCCAGGAACTGTCTCTGCTGCTGGCCCTTGGCCCGGCATGGACAGTAGCGCGAGGCGCCGGGGCGCCAGAGGTGGAGGCGACCTACACACGGGCCCTCGCCCTGAGCGAGCAAGGCGGGGAAACGCCGGAATACTTTTCTGCACAGCTTGGTCTGTGGTCCTTCTATCTTTTGCGCTCTCAACTCAAGACGGCGCACACACTGGCCGAGCGGCTACTCAGCCTCGCGCAGCACACGCGAGACCCGGAGCAGCTTGCAGAAGCGCACCGCGTGCTCGGGGCGACCGCCTTCCGCCTTGGCGAGATCAGTCAGGCGCGTACTCATACGGAGCAGGCCATGGCACTGCTCCGTCCAGACCACCAGTCATACGGGCATTTGCTGCGCGATGCGCGCAACCCCGCCGTGCATCTGCGTTGCACCCTGAGCTGGATCCTCTGGTACTTAGGCCTGCCCGGCCAGGCCCGGGCCCGCAGCGAAGAGGCTCTGGCAATCGCCCGAAAAACCTCCGACCCATTCGGCCTTGCCCTCAGCCTGATCTTCGCGGCTGAACTGTATCAGCGCCTTGGCGAACCGGAACAGGTGTTGGAGTACGCGAATGCCGCGCTCGAGCTTTCGAGCGAGCAGGGGTTTCCATTCTATCTGGCCAGGGCAACGATCCTGCGCGGCTGGGCGCTCGCCTGGCAAGGCAGCCACGAGGAAGGCATCGCACTGATACACCATGGACTTGATGCGCACGAAGCCACCGGCGCGGCACTGGGACGGCCCTCCATGCTGGGATTGCTCGCCGACGCATATGGGAGGGCAGGGCAACCCGAAGTGGCGCTTCGCGTATTGGCTGAGTCGCGGACGCTGGTGAGCAACACGGATGAGCGCTTCGATGAAGCAACGCTGATTCGCCGCCAGGGAGAGTTGATATTGCAGTCGCCTGTCGAGAATACGAGGTCGTCTGTCATGGCCGAAGAGGCAGAGGCGCATTTCCAGAAGGCAATCGCGCTCGCGCGTCGCCAGGGAGCCAAGTCAATCGAGTTGCAATGCGTACTGAGCCTTGCCCGGCTGTGGAAGCGCCAGGGCAAGGGCGATGCGGCGAATCAACTATTGATCGACATCCAGGCGACTTTCGCCGAGGGGGCAGATACCGCGGATTCGCGCCAGGCAAGAGAACTGCTGGAAGGGCTGTCGTAGGAATCCTTGGCGAAGATTTGTTGCCGCCCCCAAGGTCTCCAGTCAATCACGGCCCAATGTAGAGCCCCGTTCAACGATCCGGAATCCGACATCGACGACCCGCTCGGCAACCGCTTCCCCCCGGCACTCGTCCAGCAACATGCGGGCAGCCAGCTTGCCAATGTGGGCCCCGTCGACCTGCACGGTGGTCAGCGACGGCACCATGTGCGCCGCGAAGTCGGCATCGCCAAATCCGCACACCGCGAGGTCCTGCGGAATGCGCAGGCCGCGTGCCAAGGCCTCCGTAATGACGCCTTGCGCTAGCTGGTCGGAGCTGCAATAAATCGCTTCAATGCCGGGATCTCTGCCCAGCAGTTCGGACAATGCCTGCCGGCCCAGCGCCAAGCTGCTTGGCGCCGGCACCACGGCGGTCGGCACGTCATGCCCGACCGTCGACAGGAAACCTTCGCGGCGCACGGCCGCGCGCTGGTCGTCGCCGGTCGCGATACCCAGTCTGTGCCATCCCTTGCCGAGGAAAAAGCCGGCGATCGCGCTGCCGACCTTGAGATGGGAGAACCCGACGGCCATGTCGACGGGGCGGTCGGTCAGGTCCCAGGTTTCAACGACAGGGATGCCGGCGCGCCGCAACCGGTCGCGCGACACCTGCGAGTGGATCAAGCCTGTGACGATTATGCCGTCCGGGCGGCGGCTGATCATGGTGCCGAGCAGCGCCTCTTCACGGGCATGGTCATAGCCAGTCTGGCCCAGGATCAGCTGGTAGCCGGCCGCGTCCAGCGCGTCGGTCAGCGCCTTGATGGTCGGCAGGAACTGCGCCACCGCGATGTTCGGCACCAGTGCGGCCACCGTCAGGCTGCGGCGCGACTTCAGGCTGCCCGCCAGCAGGTTGGGGATGTAGCCGGTGGCTTCGACCGCCTGCTGCACGCGCGCAATGGTCTTCTCGGACACGACGCCCGGATTGCTGAGGGCCCGCGACGCGGTGATCAGGGAGACCCCGGCCTCACGCGCCACGTCATGCAGCGTCACGGATTTTGGGGTGTTGGAGTCGCTCATGCCAATTCAGACCTAGGGAAAATCGCTATGCCAAGTCACGAAGTCACCGGTTGATCCCGGGGAATGACAACGTTATCATACGCCCATTCCGCTCCGCAACGGTTCCATGCGGGTCAGAAAATTGATTGGAGTAGGGCGCCATATTCCTCTATAGGGACAGAGCGCCGCATTATACCCAGTCGTTCTCGCCCAAGAATGATAACGTTGTCATGTGCGGCAAGAAGGCCAACCGGCCGGACATCGAACCCATCCCATACCCGACGCACACATGACCCTTTCCAACCGACCCGACACCATCACCGGAATCCGGCTCTCTTCCTGCTATCTGCCGCTGGCGACCCCCATCAGTGACGCCAAGGTACTGACGGGCCGGCAGAAGCCGATGACCGAGGTGGCCATTCTGTTCGCCGAAATCCGGACCGCCAACGGCCATGAGGGCCTGGGCTTCAGCTATGCCAAGCGCGCGGGCGGTCCCGGCCAGTTTGCGCACGCCAGCGAAATCGCGCCGGCGCTGATCGGCGAAGACCCGAGCGATATCGCCCGGCTGTGGGACAAGCTGTGCTGGGCTGGCGCGTCGGTCGGCCGCAGCGGATTGTCGACGCAGGCAATTGGCGCCTTCGACGTGGCGCTGTGGGACCTGAAGGCCAAGCGGGCCGGGCTGTCACTGGCCAAGCTGCTTGGCGCGCACCGCGATTCCGTACGCTGCTACAACACCTCGGGCGGCTTCCTGCACACGCCGCTGGACCAGTTGCTCGTCAATGCTGCGGCCTCGGCCGCGCGCGGCATCGGCGGCATCAAGCTGAAGGTGGGCCAGCCGGATGGCGCACTCGACATCAAGCGCGTGGCTGCTGTGCGGGAACACCTGGGGGACGCCGTGCCGGTCATGGTCGATGCCAACCAGCAATGGGACCGCCCGACGGCGCAGCGGATGTGCCGCACGTTCGAGTCGTTCAACCTGGTATGGATCGAAGAGCCGCTCGACGCTTACGACCATGAAGGCCATGCGGCGCTAGCGGCGCAGTTTGACACCCCGATCGCGACCGGTGAAATGCTGACCAGTGCCGCCGAGCACTGGGACCTGATCCGCCACCGTGCCGCCGACTATCTGATGCCCGATGCACCGCGCGTAGGGGGCATCACGCCGTTCCTCAAGGTGGCAGCGCTGGCGGAGCATGCGGGACTGATGATCGCACCGCATTTTGCGATGGAACTGCATGTACACCTGGCCGCCGCGTACCCGCGCGAGCCGTGGGTCGAGCATTTCGACTGGCTGGAGCCGCTGTTCAACGAGCGCCTGGATATCCGCGATGGCCGCATCACTGTGCCGACAGCGCCCGGGCTTGGGGTCACGATGAGCGAGCAGGCCCGGGCCTGGACGCGCGAACACACCGAATTTGGCAATCAGTCGTAAGCAAGACCTGCACACCAGGTCGTGAGAACAAAAAGGAGACAACCGATGAAAAAGCTGATCGCATCTCTGCTGCTGGGTGCAGCCATGGTGACCGCGCATGCCGCGTGGCCGGAAAAGCCCGTGACGCTGCTCGTTCCCTTTCCCGCGGGCGGATCGACCGACAATGTCGCCCGCATCCTCAGTGCCAAGCTTCAGGCGCAGTTTGGCGGCAGCTTCGTGATCGACAACAGGCCGGGCGCAGCCGGCATGATCGGCGCCGCCATGGCCAAGCGCGCGCCGGCCGATGGCTACACGGTGTTCGTGTCGTCGCTGGGACCGTTCGTGATCGGGCCGCACCTGAGCAAGAACGCCGGTTACGATCCGCTCAAGGACTTCGACTACATCAGCGTAGCGGTGCAGGCGCCTAACGTGCTGGCGGTACCCGTCAATTCGCCGCACAAGAGCCTGAAGGATGTCATCGCTTTCGAAAAAGCCAATCCCAACAAGATGACGTTCGCCTCGGCCGGCAATGGCACCAGCGACCACCTCACCGCGGAGCTGTTCTGGCAGCAGACCGGCACCACCGGCCTCCACGTGCCGTACAAGGGCGGCGCGCCGGCGCTGAACGACCTGCTTGGCGGACAGGTCGATGCCACCTTCATGAACATCAACACCGCGATCCCGCATATCAGGGCCGGCAAGCTGCGCGCGCTTGCCATCACCAGCAGCAAGCGCTCGCCGATCCTGCCGGACGTGGCGACCATGGAAGAATCTGGCGTGAAGGGCGTGACGGTCTACTCGTGGCAGGCCGTCGCAGCGCCCAAGGGCTTGCCGCCGGAGATCAAGGCCAAGCTGCATGCCGCCGTGGTCGCGGCGCTCAACGACCCGGCGGTCAAGCCCAAGCTGCTCGACCTGGGTTTCGAGATCGTCGCCAATACGCCGGAGCAGTTCACGGCGTTCCAGGCGTCGGAGTATGCGCGCTGGAAGAAGGTCATCGAGGTGGGCATGATCACGGCAGATTGATGACTGCCAGCCTGGACAACGCGATCGATTCGTATGGCGTTGTCCGGGCGCGACCCCGGGTCACGTAGAGCGAGGTATTTCCGTCACTCCGGCATCCCCGCCGCGACCCGCGCCAACTCCCGAGTGTCCACGAAGTCGTGGACACGTTTAGCTGGGGCTACGTTGACGCTATCAATATTTCTCTCAAGCCGCCGCTCGAAGCGGCTGAGGTGGAATGGGAAAGCCCGGTGTCGAAGCGGAAAATAGCATTGGCACCGGGGTATTCAGTTGGAATCCTTGTCGCACAACCCGAAGGAGACACGATGCGAACGACCAGAGCGGTATTGCAATGCATGGCAGGCATGCTGATGGCGATGGCCACGGCGGCCGTGTCGGCGCAGCCCAAGTATCCGGCCGCGCCGGTCCGCATGCTGGTCGGCACGCCAGCAGGCGGGACGACGGATGTGATCGCCCGTTTGATTGCGGCCAAGATGAGTCAGTCGCTGGGTCAAAGCGTCGTGGTGGAAAACCGTACCGGCGCTAGTGGCCTGATTGCCGCCGAAAGCGTGGCAAAGGCGCCCGCGGATGGGTACACCGTGTTGATGGCATCATCGCAACTGGCAACGTACCGGGCGCTCTTCGCGACAACGAAGCTGGATCCGGAAAAAGACCTCGAGCCGCTTGGCATCATCGCAACGTCTCCGTATGTGATGGTCGTGCATCCATCACTACCAGTGAAGAGTCTGCCGGAACTGCTGGCGTATGCGAAAGCCAATCCCGGCAAGATCTCGTACGCCGGGTCGACGCCGGGTACCGCGCAGCATCTCGGCTGGGAACTGATCAAGAGCCAGGCGGGAGTCGACATGCAGTATGTGCCCTACAAGGGGACCAGCGCACTGATGCCCGACCTGCTCGCCGGGCGGCTGCAGGCAGGTATTGACAACGTGGCTATCCTGACCCCCTACATCAAGAGCGGACAACTGCGCGGGATTGCTGTCACCAGCCCGTCGCGGACGACGCTGCTCCCGGATCTGCCGACCGTAGCGGCCTCCGGCGTTCCCGATTTCCAGGCAATGGGCTGGTTTGGCGTTTTCGTGACAGCCAAGACACCGCCCGAGGTCGTTACCGCCCTGAAGAGCGCAGTGCGATCTGCCGTGGAAACCGCGGAAGTAAAGGACAAGCTAGCCGGCATGGGAGCGGAACCGCAGAGCGGCGATGCGAATGCATTGCGTACCCTGCTCAAGCGGGAAACCACCGTCTGGTCAAAAGTTATCAAAGACCACAACATCTCGGTTCAATAGTTGCCGCGGGATGGGTGCAGAAGTCGGATAGTCACATCGGAGTAGAAGGTGTCGAAATCGGCGCTCCCCGATTTTTGCACGCTCTCCTTCGCGCCGTCCGGCTCCTTAGATCCTTAGTGCCGCTCAGGCGCGGGTCCAACGTAGCGGCCGCGCGGACGAATGACCTGCCCGACGCTCAATTGCTCCAGGCTATGTGCAAGCAGCCCCACGCTGCGGGCGGTTGCAAACAGGCCAAATGCCGCATCTTCCGGCAGTCCGTAGTGCGTCACCAAGGCCGCCAGCGCCACGTCGATGTTGGGCTGCAGACCTGTCAGTCGAGTCGCCTTCTCGATGAAGCGCGCGATCACGGGCGGTGGGTCGAACAGATTCAGCAGCGCAGTCGCGCGGGGATCGCCTTCGGGATAAAGGTGATGCCCGAATCCGGCAAGCGGCAGACCGGTGGAGAGGTGGTGGGCAATGACTTCGTCCTCGCCCTGACGCTCCAGTTCACTGAACAGCGCCTTCACTCGTCCCGAGGCATCGCCGTGCAATGGGCCGGACAGCGTGGTCAGGCCCGACAACAGGCACGCCGGCAGCGATGCGCCAGTGGACGCCGCGATCCGCGAGGCAAATGCGGAACTCGTCAGCTCATGGTCGACCAGCAGGACCATGGCGGTGCGCAACAGTTCCGCCACCGGCGCCGGCTGCTTCCAGCCTTGTGCAAAGCGGATGTGCAACGGCTGCTGTCCCGGCTGCGCGCCGAATGAATTTGCGAGTTGCCCCACCAAGCTCTGGCCTTCGCCATGCAGGACGCGCGTCATGCGCCCATGTGTGGAATGTCCCGTCGCGGCAAGTTCCGCCAGGGTCTTGAAGGCCGCCACGCGCCCAGGACGGGTCACTCGGGCAGACGACGAGAAATCTACCAGTTGCTCTGCATCCCAGAGAAGATGCGCAGTCTCTTCCAGCGTGGCTGATCCGGCCAGCGCCACGGCGTCCTGCCCCCGGTAGTACAGCCGTTCCCGCACGAACGTGGAAATTGCGGTCGGAATACTTGGCTCTGCACCGAACAGCGTGTTGGTGGCCAGCGTCTCGTATTTGCGCCCCGCTTTCTTGCGCTTGGCGAGCGTCGCCACGTCCTCGGCGCGGTACAGGCTGCGGCGCGTGTCAATGGGGTCGGACACGACTTCGATCTTGCCACGGCTAACGTAGGCATACACCGTCTGCGGCCGTACTCCCAGGCACGTACACGCCTCCTCCATCGATATCCAGGCTCCCATTCGTCACTCGCTTGGCTAATTTATATTGATTTTATATATCAAGATTGCGTTGGTAATCAACTATTGCCTACGATGTGTCCACCTTCCATGCCTGACATCCACTGCTCATGAAGCCGCAGATACTGCAACTGAATCCCATCCTGATTCCCGCCGCGAACGAAGAGCTTGCCGCGCTCTATCAGGTCCACAAATACTTCGAAATCCAGGACCAGGCCGCATGGTTGCGGCAACATGGCGCGTCCATCCAGGCGGTGATCACCGGCGGTCACACCGGGATTTCCCGCGCGATGCTGGAACAATTGCCTTCGTTGAAAGTGGTGGCCGTCAATGGGGTGGGCACCGACGCAGTGGACCTGGGCTATTGCCGCGAGCGTGGCCTGCCCGTCACCGCGACGCTGGGCGCGCTGACCGAGGACGTGGCCGACCTGGCCATCGGTCTGTTGATCGCGGCATGCCGCAACATCTGCGCAGGCGACCGCTTTGTCCGGGACGGCCAGTGGGAACTTCACCCCTCGCCGTCCGCCATTCCGCTGGCGCGCCGCTTCAGTGGCATGCGCGTTGGCATCGTCGGCATGGGCCGTGTAGGTCGCGCCGTGGCCACGCGGGCGGCGGCTTTTGGCTGTCCGATCCGCTATACGGATTTGCGCGCCATGGACGACGTGCCGCATACATTCGTGGCCGACCTGATCGACCTGGCGCGCGACAGTGATGCGCTGGTGCTTTGCGCGGCAGCCGACAAGGCCGAAGGCATCGTCAATGCGGCCGTACTCAATGCCCTCGGCCCGCGTGGCTTCCTCGTCAACGTGGCGCGCGGCCGCCTGGTCAACGAGACCGATCTCGCGCAGGCCATCGAAGCGGGCAGTATTGCTGGCGCGGGGCTGGACGTCTTCGTCGAGGAGCCGCGCGTGCCATTGACGCTGCGCCAGTCTGACCGCACCACGCTGCAGGCGCACCGGGCCAGCGCCACGTGGGAAACGCGCGGTGCCATGGCTCGCATGGTGCTGGACAGCGTGGCGCAAGCCCTGGGTGGCAAGCGCCCCACGATGAGCCTGACCACCTGAGCCAGCAGCTTCGGAGCACGAACCTCATGATCGATTTCGTTCTGCCGCCGCCAGTGCCGTGCGCGCTACCCGTCGCGGACAGCACCACGCATTTCCCGATCGCCCGGGTGTTCTGCATCGGTCGCAACTACCGCTGGACGCCCGACGAACCGGCACCGCCCGACATGCCAGCCTGGTTCATGAAGCCGGCCACCGCAGTCGAACTGGCTCGCGACGCGTTGCCCTATCCGCCCGGCACCGACGAGTTCTGCCATGAGGTCGAACTGGTCGTCGCGATCGGGCGCGGGGGGCGCGATATCGATCCGCGCGATGCATCGGACCATGTCTGGGGCTACGCAGTCGGCCTGGACATGACGCGTCGCGACCTGCAACAGCAGGCCAAGCGGGCGGGTGGCCCATGGGAGCCATCGAAAGCGTTCGACCATTCGGCGCCGTGTAGTCCGATCGTAGAGGCGTCGCGCTGCGGACATCCGGGCGAAGGCGCGATCCACCTTTCGGTCAACGGGGCCGAGCGGCAGCGTGCCGACCTGTCCGGGCTGCTCTGGCCGGTGGCGGAACTGGTGTCGATGCTGTCCCGCTCCGTGGCGCTGATGCCCGGCGACCTGATCTTCACCGGTACGCCAGCGGGCGTGGGGCCATTGCAACGTGGCGACGTGGTCCACGCCGGCGTGGACGGCATCGGTGAATTCACGCTAACCGTCACCGGGTAAGCGCAGCATTACCCCTGTACTACCTGTCGACATCACAACCTCCCATTGGAGACCATCTTGAATGCATCCAGAAAAATCGCGCTGGTGACAGGAGCCGGCAGCGGCGTGGGCCGTGTCACCGCACTGGCCCTGCTCGATGACGGTTGGACCGTCGTGCTGGCCGGCCGGCGCGCCGAACCGCTGCAGACGCTGGTGGCCGCCGCCGCCGCACGCGGGCAAACCGCGGCGGCCGTGCCCACCGACGTGACCGATCCTGCCAGCGTGCAGGCACTGTTCGACACGATCGAACGCGAATTTGGCCGGTTGGACATGCTGTTCAACAACGCAGGCGTGAACGCGCCAGCGGTTCCGATGGATGAGTTGTCGCTGGACGCGTGGTTCAACGTCATCAACACCAACGTCACCGGCGTATTCCTGTGCGCGCGTGCCGCGTTTGCGCTGATGCGCCGGCAGTCGCCGCAAGGCGGACGCATCATCAACAACGGCTCGATCTCCGCCCACACGCCGCGCCCCTTCACCGCGCCCTATACCGCAAGCAAGCACGCTGTCACGGGCCTGACCAAGGCACTGGCGCTCGATGGCCGCGCCTACAACATCGCCGCGGGCCAGGTGGACATCGGCAATGCGCTGACCGAGCTGTCCGAACGCATGACACGCGGCGTGCGGCAGGCCAACGGCACCATCGCGCCGGAACCGATGATGGACGTCAGCCACGTTGCCAATGCCGTGCGGCACATGGCATCGCTGCCGCTTGACGCCAACGTCCTGAACATGACCGTCATGGCTAGCGCAATGCCGTTCGTCGGCCGCGGCTGACACCGCCGATACCGCTGACACCGATTACCGCGCTCCCACGGCTTCGCATCCGTGGGACGCCAACAGAGTTGACATCAGTTAACCAGCATCCAGACGGAGACTCTTCATGCGAATCCCCACACGCCACCTCGCGACCTTGATCGGCACCATGACCGGCTGCGCCGTCATGATGATGATGTCCGGCGCGGCCTCGGCCCAGAGCAACTATCCGGCCCGCGCGGTCACCATCATCGTGCCGGCGCCGGCCGGCGGTGGCATTGACCTGATCGCCCGCGTCGTCGGCGAAAAGCTGTCGGTCAAGCTCGGCCAGCCGTTCGTCGTCGAGAACCGCCCCGGCGCGTCCAACAACCTGGGCACCGCGATTCTTGCCAACGCCAAGCCCGATGGCTATACCATCGGCATCGTCGGCGGCAGCCACAACATCAACAAGTTCCTGTTCAAGAATCTGGGCTGGGACCCCGAAAAGAGCTTCGAGCCGATCGTCTATACGCACGAGATCCCGCTGGTGTTCGCGGCCTATCCCAAGCTGCCGGTCAAGACGGTGCCCGAACTGCTGAGCTGGATGAAGGCCAATCCCGCCGAGGCCAAGGTGGCGACGTCCGGACGTGGCAGCGCACAGGAGATGGCCGCCGAAATGTTCCGCATGGTCAGCGGCGTGCCGGTGCTGCTGGTGCCGTACAAGGGCTCCTCCGCGGCGCATCCTGACCTGATCGCGGGTCGCACCGTGCTCTATATCGACACGATCAGCGCCATCCAGGAGCAGGTAAAGTCTGGCAATGTACGAGCCATTGCCGTCTCTACGCGCAAGCGTTCCAGGGCATTGCCCAACGTGCCCACTGCCGAGGAGCAAGGGCTGAAGGGCTATGATGCCAACACGAACGGTGGCTTCCTGGCGCCCGCAGGCACGCCGAAGGAAATCGTCGCCAAGCTCAACGCCGAGATCAACGCCGCGCTGAAGCTTCCGGAAGTACGAGCCAAACTGGAAGCCGCTGGCATCGAGGTGCAAGGCGGTACGCCGCAGGATTACGCGGCACTGATCAGATCGGACCTTGCGAAATGGGGGAAAGTGGTCAAGGAGGCGGGAATTCAGTTGGAGTAGCGGCCACCTGCTTTCGTAGGCCTGCCGTTCGATGATCGTCAGGTCAATGTCGACAGGTTGTGGGCACCCGGCAAATGCAGCCTCGCCGAAGAATGTAGCTCTTAAGAGCCACGCGCTTGTTCGGACTGCTGAAAACGGGATGATTGCTCGCGGTTACGGAGCGATCGGCCCACTCGTGGCAATACAGGCCATCCTTCTCGCTCGTCTGCCAAGCTATCTCGTTTGATATTGCGTCTTGCCGAACAGAATTTCGCGGGCCTTGTCGTCTCCTTCCGGCTTGCGCAGTTCCGCCATGACCTTCAGGCCCCGCCGGACGGCGGGACGCTCGGCGATCTTGTCAAACCATGCCTTGAGGTGAGGATAGTCGGTGAGCGTGATGCCTTGCTTTTCCCAGCTACGCAGCCAGGGAAAGATCGCGATGTCCGCGATGGAGTATGCGTCACCGGCAATGTAGCTGCGCTTGGCCAACTGCTTGTTGATGACGCCGTAGATGCGTCTCGCTTCATTGGTATAGCGGTCGATTGCATACGGCAGCTTCTCACGCGCATACAGCCTGAAATGGTGCGCTTGCCCGAGCATCGGGCCAACGCCACCGATCTGGAACATCAGCCACTGCAGGACATCGTAAAGCTTGTGGTCGTCAGTCGGCAGGAACCGGCCGCTCTTGGTCGCGAGGTAAAGCAGGATTGCACCGGATTCGAATATCGAGATGGGCTTGCCGTCCGGACCGTCCGGATCGACGATCGCAGGGATCTTGTTGTTCGGGCTGATGGCGAGAAAATCGGGCTGAAACTGATCGCCAGCGCCGATATTGACCGGGTGGGCCAGATAGGGAAGCTCGGCTTCCTCCAGCATGATGTGGATCTTTTGCCCGTTGGGCGTGGGCCAGGAGAAGAGATCGATGGGAGCTTGGGTCATTGGGTGCGAGTTGCTCTGATGAAGGTTCTTAGAGGTCGGTGCGTGCATAGGGCAGAGCTGGCCGCCCGGCTCGGTGCGCTGCGCATCCTGCGAGCTATTCGGGTTTCACTCCGGCCTGGTTGAGCCGTTCGAGAATCACGCGAGTGTTGTCTTCCGCCCACGTGCGGAACTCGGCCTGCGATTTCGAGGGCGCGACCTCGCTGCCAGTGCCGAGCAGCTTGGCCTGAAGCTGTGGGTCGGCCAGCACCTTGCTGGCTGCTGCGAAGAGCCGGTCCGATACCTTCGGCGGTAAACCGGCAGGGCCGAACAGTCCAAACCAGAAGGTGAAATCGAAGCCTGGCAATCCTGCATTTGCCAGGGGTGCCAGGTCCGGCGCAATAGCCGATTGCCGGGGAGTGGTGACGCCCAGCATGCGCAGCGCGCCACCGCGGCCAAGCGGTAACACGGAGGCGGCGGTGCCAAAGGACAACTGCACGTTTCCTGCAGCCACCGCCTGCAGTGCCGGGCCGCCGCCCTTGTAGGGTACGTGCGTCATCTTCACGCCCACGGCTTTTTCGAACGACAGTGCGGCAATGTGCGGCAGGCCGCCAACGCCCGAGGACGAATAGTTCAGTTCGCCAGGCCCCTTCTTCCTGGCGTAGGCGATCAGGTCGTTCAGGTTGGCAATGCCCATGTCCTTGTTGACCGCGAGAATCAGCGGCGACACCGTGAGCCTGGTGATGGCCGTGAAGTCCGCCGGTGTGTACCTGGCCTTGTAGAGCGCCTGGTCAATGCCATACAGCGTACCGGTTGCCAGCCCCAGCGTGTAGCCGTCGGGCGCCGCCCGTGACAGGATCGACGACGACAGTGTGCTGCCGGCGCCGGGTTTGTTGTCGATCAGAATGGGCTGGCCAAGCTCCTTTGCCATCGCGTCCCCGACGATGCGGGCGACGAAATCGGCCGCTCCTGATGGCGAATAGCCGACTAGGATGCGGATAGGCTTGTTCGGGTAGGTCTCGGCCTGGGCCGGGAGGGCGGAAATCGTGATGAGGAGGGCCGCCGCGATGTGGGCTTGAGTCATGGATCGTCTCCTTCCTTATGGATTGGGACGCGCTCGCTGGCGGATCGGCATCGCCGGCGCGCAATCCCTGCGTGGTGACGTCAACGCCCGGTAAACACCGGAGCCCGCTTTTCAAGGAACGCACGGCGGCCTTCCCGGTAGTCATCGCTGTCAAAGCAGCGATCGACCAGCGCAGAGATCTCCTCGGCGTCTTGCGCGGCCGAGTACCGTTCGAACGCTCGTACGGCGGACTTGGCTGCATGCACGGTCAGCGGCGCGTTGCCAGCGATGCGGCCCACATATGCATGCACTTGCTGCGCAATCTGCGCTTCATCGACGACAAAGTTGACCAGGCCGATGCGCAGGGCCTCATCGGCCTCGAGAAAGCGTGCGCTGAACAGCATGTCCTTTGCCGTCGACGGGCCAACCAGGCGTGCCAGCGCGGCGATGCCCGCGTAGTCATAGCCCAGCCCCAGCCTGGCGGCTGGAATGCCGAACTTCGAGCCCGGCGTGGCGAAGCGGACGTCGGCACTCAGCGCGAGGGCCAGGCCGCCGCCGATACAAAAGCCCTCGATCATCGCTACCAGCGGTTTGCTCAAGCGTGCCAGACCGGTGTGCGCACCAGACGCGATGTCCGCGTAGGCCTTCTTTTGCTCGGCATTGGAACGATGTTCTTCGAACTCCGAGATGTCGGCGCCCGCCACGAAAGACCGGCCGCCGGCGCCGCGCAGCACGACCACGCGCACTTCCGGGTCGGCCTGGAAGGCTTTGATCGCCTCGCCCAGTCCCTGCCACATTTCGAGTGACATCGCGTTGCGTCGCGCGGGGTTGTTGAATGTGAGCCAGCCGATGCCTTGGTCAGCCTGCGCGATGATCTTTGCCGTGGCGAGCGGCAGTTCGCGTGCGGTGGCGGCGGTCACGCGATCGCTCCCGCGGATTTCAGTCGCTCTATCTCGTCAGGGGCGTAGCCCAGTTCCGTCATCAGTGCTTCGGTCTGTTCTCCGGGGTCAGGGGCCGCGTGATGGAACTGGTCGGGATGCGGGAAGGAGGAAAGGTTGATCGGTGAACGGATCAGATCGACCGTCCCCAGGACCGGATGCGTCGCGGGACGCGTCATGCGCAAGTGCTTGACCTGCGGATCTTCAAAGGCCTGGCCGATGTCGTAGACCGGGCCGCAGGGCACGCCGGCTGGATTCAGGCGCGCGACCAGGTCGGCCACGGTGAATTGCCGGGTCACCGCATTGATGTCCGCGTCCAGTTGGCGGCGATGCGCTACGCGCGCCTGCATGTCCTGATAGTCAGGGTGCGCCTGCAAGGCCTCGGCCCGCAATGCCCCGCAGAAGCCGGCCCACATCGGCGGCGTGCTTGCACAGATATTGACCAGCCCATCGCTGGCCTCGAAGGTGCCCATGGGAACCTGGGTGGGATGCGCGTTGCCTTCCTGGACCGGCACATCTCCCTTGACCGTGTAGCGCGCGCCCTGGAAGTCCAGCTTGTTGAGCATTCCCTCCAGCAGCGAGGTATGCACCCATTGGCCCTCGCCGGTGCGCTCGCGATGGAGCAGCGCCAGCAGAATCCCTTGACCCAGGAACATGCCCGCGGTGGTGTCGGAGATGGCGATGCCGACCCGGACCGGACCGCGGCCGGGCTCGCCGGTGACCGAGCTGAGCCCGGACATGCCCTGGACGATCTGGTCCACGCCGGGACGCTCGCTGTACGGCCCTTCCTGGCCGAAGCCGGAAATGCTGGCCAGGATGATCTTGGGATTGATCTGCCTGAGTTGTTCATAGGTCAGCCCCAGCCGCTCTTTGACGACGGAGCGGAAGTTCTCCACCACGACGTCGCTCTGCGCGATCAGGCGCTTGAGCACCTCCGCGCCCTGCGACGTCTTCAGGTCGATACAGAGGCTGCGCTTGTTCCTGTGGAGGTTCTGCTCGTCCGACTCGCGCCGGCGGCCCGTGACCGAGCCACGGTCCTTCAATGGCGGTGGCTCGACTCGCGTCACGTCCGCTCCCCAGTCCGCAAGCAGCCGGACCGCCGTGGGGCCGGCGCGCGCAATGGTCAGGTCCAGGACCTTGAAGCTGGAAAGTGGAAGGCTGGGCTTGGGTTGGTCAGGCATGAAAGGAGCACTCTCCAAAGGCATGGTTGTAGGGTTGCCCGCGGCTGCAATCCCGCAGCCGCGGGCAACGGACGAACGAAACAGCGCCCGATGTCAGGCAAGCGTGGGCAGGAGGCGAAATGCTGGCGCAGCGTGGTGAGCGCATTTGGCTTGCTGGCACGGCCGTGCTGGCGGAGCACTACGAAAGTCGGGCGGCAAGGCGCGAGATGTTGCCAACGGGCTCCCGCGCCTGTCGAACGCATGGAAGTGCTTTATGCGCAACGGCACGTTTGTCTCCTGCAAGCCGATTCATGATCGCGAATGCATGGCTTAAGTGTACGTTGGTAGCAGTTAAAAATACACAACACACTTGTAAGTATTTATACTGTGGTTTCGCATCGATTATGACGCTAAAATAAGCGACGTTATGCATACACAGATGTCGCAAGTCCAGCCTTACCGTCTCGACGGAGCCCCGAAAGGCATCGCCGGGAGGAAGCCACTGCGAGCAAATGTGCGCGGCTGCACGGTCTCGGCCGCAGGCTTCGACGCCAGCGTCGTCGTCTCCTAACCATGCAAAGCACTTCCGTTGGGGAATTCACATGGAAACAACCGCTATCCGCATCCACAGCCACGGTGGCCCGGAGGTACTCGAAATCTCGACGGTCGACGTCGGCGAACCGGGCCCGGGAGAAGTGCGGATCCGCCAGTCCGCCATCGGGCTGAACTTCGCCGACATCTATCAGCGGCGCGGCGAGCACGGGCCCCACAGCGCCGCGCCGTTCCCGATCACGCTGGGCTCGCAGGGGGCGGGCGTGATCAATGCGCTGGGGTCCGGAGTCGAGGGATTGCGGCTTGGCCAGCCGGTTGCCTGCTTTCAGCCGGGGGCCTACCAGGCAGTCCGAAACGTGGCGGCTTCGCGGGTGATTCCATTGCCCGACGGATTCCCGCAAGACGTGGCCGGTGCAAGCCTGCTGCGCGGATTGACCGCCGAGTATCTGTTGCGCCGGCTGTACGTCGTCAAGCCTGGCGATGCCGTTCTGGTCCACGCTGCTGCCGGCGGCATGGGCCAGATCCTCTCGCAATGGGCGCGGGCACTGGGTGCCACGGTGATCGGCACGGTGGGGTCTGACGCCAAGGCGACGATTGCGCAGGCATACGGCTGCCACCATGTCATCAACTACCGCACCGAGGATTTCGTGGCCCGCACCCTGGAATTCACCAAGGGTGCAGGCGTGGCCGTGGTGTATGACGCGGTGGGCAAGGATGTCTTCCTGCCCTCGCTCGACTGCCTGAAGCCGCTAGGCATGGCGATCAACTACGGCACTGCCTCCGGCGATGTGGAGCGTTTTGATCTGCAGCGGCTGCATGCCAGATCGTTGATGGTGTGCAGGCCAACACTGCGGACGTTCATCAGCGAGCCGGCCGACTTGAGACGCGGGGCCGACGCTCTATTTGACGTGGTGCGCGGCGCAGCCGTGCAACTTGAAGTGAACCGGCGCTACGCGCTGACCGAGGTGCGGCGCGCGCACGAAGAGCTCGAGAGCCGCGCCACGACGGGATCGGCAGTGCTGATTCCTTGATAGGGAAATGATGGAAATGACCATGAAACTGTTCCACGGCTGGCTGTCGAGCGCATCGCGTCGGGTGCGGCTCTGTCTTGCGGAAAAAGGGGTGGACTACGAAAGCGTGCCCATCGATATGAGCAAGCAGGAGCAGCATTCACCAGAATACCTGGCAATGAATCCCAACGGCGTTGTGCCCGCTCTGCTGCTCGCGCCAGGAAAGTCTCTGTACGAGAGCTCGACCATCTGTGAGTACCTGGATGACATTCATCCGGAGCCGCCCCTGCGGCCGAGCGACCCGTTCGATCTGGCCGTGATGCGTAACTTCGTGCGCTGGACCGATGAAAAATCCTTGCCGAACCTGCTGATCCTGAACTGGAGCATCGCGCTGCAACCCGGTGCGGGCCAGTGGACCGACGCGCAACTCCAGGAGCGGCTCGCACGGATCCCAACCGCGGAGCGCCGGGAAGCGTGGATCCGCATTGCCCGCAATCCCTATACCGACGAGGAGAAGGCGGCAGCCCTGCACAAACTGCTGATGCTGGTCGACAAGATGGAAGAGATGCTGGCAGGGTCGCCGTGGCTGGTGGGCGAGCGCTACTCGCTGGCCGATATCGCAGCCGTACCCTTTATCGCCCGCATCGACGAAATTGCGCCCGAGGCACTGGCCGCTGCCACACATCCCCGCGTCCATACCTGGTGGCGCGAAGTGCGGCAGCGCCCGGCGTTCGCGGCCGCGCGCTTCGATCGGTTCGACGCCGCGTTGCGCGCGCGTCAGCTCGAATCCGCCGCTACTCAATAAAGCCTGTCTTCACGAGATGAGCCGGCTTCGGGCCGCAGTTAGTGTAGGCCTTGAATCAGGCCCCAGGCCGCTCAGCGCGAGACACGCAGTGGGCTGAGGCCCTTGCACAGTAAGCCGGCGCCAAGTTCGACTGACACCAGCGGGCATCGCGGCGCAACGCGACAACCGCAATGCAACCATCTTTCAGGACATGACCATGACCGAATCGTCCGGCCTTCCGACCCTTGCCCAGGCAGGGCGCATCGCCACCATTACCTTCCAGAGGCCAGAGGTCGCCAATCGACTGGGACCCGAGGACTTGGCAGAGTTGCATCGCCACATCGAGACAGTCAACGCCGGCGACGCTCTGGTGTTGCGCATTCGTGGGAGGGGAAAGTACTTCTGCAGCGGCTTCGATATCGGCAGCCTGGCTGGCGGGCAGGGTGGCCAGGATGCCCGGCGCGCCCAGAGCGGCTCTGGCTTCGAGGAACTGGTCAACGCGCTGGAAGATTGTCGGCCGGTTACCATCGCCGCGATCAACGGTGGTGTCTATGGCGGCGCCACCGATCTCGCGCTGGCTTGCGACTTCCGCATCGGGGTCAGGCAGACCGAGATGTTCATGCCGGCGGCACGCCTCGGCCTGCATTTTTATCAGCGTGGCATGGAGCGCTATGTCACGCGCCTTGGCCTGGACACGGCCAAGCGGTTGTTCCTGACGGCCGAGACGCTCGATGCCGAGGAACTGGCGCGCTGCGGATTCCTAACCTCGCTGGTCGACGCGCAGCAACTCGAAGACCGCGTGGATGGCCTGAGCGCCACCATCGCCGATATGGCGCCGCTCGCGGTGATCGGCATGAAGAAGCACCTCAACCATATTGCCCGCGCCGTACTGGACGTACAGGTCCTGGCTGCCGATATGCAGCGTGCCGTGCAATCGGCGGACATCCGCGAGGGCGCGTTGGCGTGGAAGGAGAAACGCAAGCCCCGCTTCACCGGGCAATAGGCGAGCCCAGGCTCCGCCATTGCCTGCGCCACTACCATGATAAGAAATCCGGAGACAAAGATGAGTATCGCGAAACGCTTCGCGGCCGTAGCCGTACTACTGGCCGCGCCGGTGTCGCTTGCCTGGGCGCAAGGCACCTACCCCAGCAAGCCTATCCGGCTGATCGTGGGCTTTCCACCGGGGGGCGGCGCCGATGCCGTGGCCCGCGTGGTGGCCGAGCGCATGTCGCGCGAGTTGGGCCAGACCATTGTCATCGACAACAAGCCGGGTGCCGGCACCACCATCGCGGCCGAGGCCGGTGCGCGTGCCGAGCCGGACGGCTATACGCTGTTCATGGGCAGCGCGAACATCTTCGGCTCTGACCGCGTCCTCTACAGGAACATCCGCTACGACGGCCAGAAGGACTTCACCGCCATTTCGCGGTGGACCATCGCGCCCATGGTGCTGACCGTGAACAAGGATCTGGGTGTGAAAACAGTGCAGGATCTCGTGGCCAAGGCCAGGCAGAATCCCGGCAAGTTCTTCTATGCATCGTCGGGCAGTGGCGGCGCGCCGCATATGGCCGGCGTCTATTTCAACAAGCTCAGCGGCACGCGGATGGAACACGTGCCGTTCAAGGGCGGCGCGCCCGCCGTCACCGCGGTGATCTCAGGCGACGCGCAATTGATATTCGGCACACCGCCATCCGTGCTGCCGATGGTAGAGGCCGGCAAGCTCCAGGCGCTCGCGGTGACCTCGGAGAAGCGATCGCCGTTGCTGCCGAAGCTGCCGTCGGTTGCGGAAGGCGGCCTCAAGGGCTACGACCTGACATTCTGGTTCGGGCTGTTCGGGCCGGCAGGCCTTCCTCCTGCCGTTGTGCAGAAACTGTTTGTGGCCAGCCAGAAAGCCTTGGGCGACCCGGAGGTTGTCAGCAAGCTTGCAGCGCAAGGCAATGAGGCGCTAGCCTCGGCATCGCCGCAGGAGTTCAGGCAGTGGGCGATTGCCGAAGGCGCAAAGACCAAGCAGTTGGTGGAGCAGTCCGGCGCCAAGCTCGACTGAAGGAGGGCAGAGTGGCCATTTGCGTATGCGCAGTTCTCCTGTGGGGCCGTCCAGGGCGGTAGAATTGCGCATCTCCATATACGCAAGCTGCAATGTCGGAAGAAAAAATGAGCCGGTCAGAAGCCATCCGCTTCGCCCTGGAGGAGGAAATCCTGTCGGGAAAGCTGCCTGGTGGCGCACAGATCGACGAGCAGCAACTCGTGGAGCGGTTCGACGTATCGCGCACGCCGGCGCGCGAGGCCCTGATCCACCTTGCCGCGGCCGGCCTCGTGACACTTGTGCCCCGGCAGGGGGCCGTCGTGTCGTCCATTACCTTGCGCGAGTATGTCGCGTTCAGTGAAATACTTGTGCAGCTAGAGGCCCTGGCGACCCAACTTGCCGCCCGGCGAATGTCGCTGGAGGAGCGCCAGGCTTTGCGCGAAGCATTCGAGGACGGCGAAGCCGCCGCCCAGAGTGGCGATGCTGAACAGTACCGCATTGCCAACGACACCTTCCACGGTATCTTGTACGACGGCAGCCGAAATGACATCCTGAGTCGCCAGATCCGCACCATGCGTGCGCGTATGCGCGGTATGCGTGATTTCCGCTTCGAGCAGCCCAGCCGGGTCCGCGCGTCGCTTGAAGAGCATCGGGCCGTCCTCGATGCCGTGCTGCGTGGCGACGAAGACGGCGCCGCGCAGGCCATGATTCGCCATATTTCGGCCGGCGGAAACGTCTATGCAGACATGATTGCGGCAATGCCCGGCGACGATGTTGGCGGCCGGGCTCGCGCCAAACGCCCGTGAACGCGGGAGCGTTTCCCAGTTCAGGGTGGTCTGGGCGATATCGCCTGCTTGCCCAATCGCCCAGGCTACTGCCTTGCCATGCCAACGGAATGCTGGCCTTTTCTCGGGAATCTGGTGTCGTCGATGATCACCACCCCAGGTGCGCCTGCGCGCGCACCTGCTCCAGCGCATAGGCGCGCACCGCATCCAGCATGGCTTCGTCCGACCACGGTGCCATTGCCGACGAAATGATCCAGGCGCCAATGAAGAATTCGGTACTACTGGCGGCGGACGGGAAAATCCCGCTGGCCGACGCGTGCGAACTGAGGGACAAGGAAACGCCGATGATTGCAGGACGGGGGGCGCAAAACCGCGTAAGTGCAATAGCGTGCCCTCTACATCGAAACTTAAGGTATGGCAGAGGAGGTCGGTCGCCTCAGAAGGATCACCTTGTCCTTTCCGGCAAGACCAAGTACTGCAGCAGCCATGCTTCCAGAGCCAGCCAATTGCCCGCTGTGTGGCCCTGCCGCTGAACGGATTCGGTCGCCCCAACTACGGGGATTCCGTTACACCTGCCCGAGCTGCGCTTCGTTCGTGGGAAATACTAGCGAAGTCGTTCCTAGGATTGGCGAACGTTTCGGCAGTCCACCAAAGGGGCGGACTGCCTCCATGTGTAAAATGACGGTACATTACCGCCGCCTCCGTGGGGTAGTGTTGCTGGTTTGATGCATTGGGGTTGCACTCAGGCGACGGGGTGCACGCAATTTTGAACTGTCGTCTTGATTGATTCCTCGTGAGCTTATGGTGGACGAAACAACAGATATGACTTTGCAAGAACGGATTGCAAAGGTATTGGCGGATCGCATCATCAAGGGTGTGTTGAAGCCCGGCGAGCGGTTGCGCCAAGACACCTTCGCACACGAGTTCAACATCAGTCATGTACCTGTACGTGAAGCATTTCGTCGGCTCGAATCACAGGGGCTCGTGCTCAGCGAGCCCCGCAAGGGCGTCAGAGTTGCGCATCTCGACGAAGCGTCCCTCGTAGAAATCACAAGGATGCGAGCGGCATTGGAAACCTTGGCGCTGCGGGTAGCAGTACCGCTTATCAGGGACAGTGATATCGCTGACGCAGCCACAGCAATCGAACGCGGCAACCATGCCTCGGATATCGAGGAATGGGAAAGCTGTAACCGCGCTTTTCACGGAGCATTGAT
>NZ_JBFRFX010000031.1:0-91735 GCF_052115045.1 Cupriavidus sp. 2TAF22 | reverse complement strand
CCTTGGCACACTCCATGCGTTTGTACCTCCCGAGCGCAGAAACACTGCTCAAACCAACCGAACCCAAAGTTCAATCGCTCCCAAGGAGAACTGCCATGACTACCACCCTCGCCATCAAGGACCTGTCCGTCACCGAAGAACTCGACGCCGGCGCCATGAGCACCGTGCGCGGCGGCACCGGCTTCGTGCCCTTCGTGCCGGTGTTCAGCTCGGTCAAGCTCGACTCGACCTTCAACGCCTCGCAACTGATCGGCCAGACCCAGAACGTCGTCAACATGAATGGCAACAACGCAGCCTTCGTCGACGACATCAAGTCGCATGTCAACTCGACCCAGAACGCCCAGAACAACATCTACCGCTAAGCCGCCGGCCCCGCCGAGCGCGCCAACCGAATTCGCACATCACTGAGTACCGGAGAACTGCCATGACTACCATCGCCATCAAAGACCTGTCCGTCACCGAAGAACTCGACGCCGGCGCCATGCGCGCCGTGCGCGGCGGCTTCGTGCCCTTCATGCCCGTGTTCAGCGCGGTCAAGGTCGACTCGACCTTCAACGCCTCGCAGCTGATCGGCCAGACCCAGAATGTGGTCAACATGAACGGCAACAACGCTGCCTTCGTGGACGACATCAAGTCGCATGTCAACTCGACCCAGAACGCCCAGAACAACATCTATCGTTGAACGGCCCGGCTCGCGGAGGCGGCCTTGCCACCTCCGCAGCCAGCCAAGCCATTCAACCGCATCTGACCGTATCCAGTGAAGTCAAGGAGAGCCCCATGTCATCCATCGCCAACGTCAATGTCAACGTCAACCAGAACATCCTCCAGCTGCAGAGCGTCAACGTGAACACGCTCAACAACGTCGGCGTGATCGGCTCCGGCCTCGGGCTGGCGATCGATGTCAATCCTTCGCAATGGGCTGCCACCCACGCCAAGGTCTGAACGACACGCGCCGCGCCCCGTGGAAGCCCGCTGGCTTCCACGGTAATTCGCTCATGGCTACGCAGGAAACGGGGCAACCCTGGTTTCGCGAAGCGAAGCAACGGTCGGATTCGCCGATGGCAAGGTACCCCGGGACGATCCCTTTCCTGCGCGGGCTATCAGTGCTCGTGGGGTTTGGATGGCTTTAGCTCCGGGACGGTAACGGCGACAGTTTCGCTGGTAATGATCTTGTGAACCGGATCGGACAGCTCGAGCAGGATCTTGTGCGCGCCGGGTTTCAATCCAACCAGGATGATCGGATCCTCGCTTGTGTGGGCCCAGGTTCCGTGCCAATCATCGACCGTCACGTGAAGGTGGCCGAGATGCGGCGATACCTCAACGGCGTTCTTGCCGAATACCGGCATGATTCGCATGTTCTCGGTCCGGTACTGAATGATGACGACCCCGCGAGCCAATGCCTCGGCTAGCGGCGGATACGCAATGAGTTTTGGCGCCGGCTCCGATTCCACGGGAATCACAGCCGGCGGACGGCCTTCCGCGGTCTTGGCCGGCTCCGCGGCATGGGCAGCATTGGCGAGGACGCTGATCGAGAGAGCGAGCGTGGCCGCGAAAAGAGCGTTTGAGCGCTTCATGGGGAACTCCTGGGTTGCGAACGGAAAAAGCGCCAGACCAATCGACTGGAATTGATCGCGGCAATGTTGGTCACAGTCGGCGCGCAGCGGAGGATCGCATTGATGCTGCTCGCTGCCGGGCTACCGGACGCATTTGACGCGACGGATGTATCCCGCCTGTAGCGCGCGAGGGGCGTCGACGTAAGGGCATGTGTCGCCACCGCGGGGAGATACACACCGATACGAAAATCCTGCTTCAGGGGCCAGCACGTTCCTTGAGCGGATCCAGTGTTTTCCCTTGTTGCCGCAAGGAGAGGATTCCCGCTATCCCTGACGGTTAGTTCGTCAAATCAGTGGGTCGATAGCCGGCCACCACCTTGGCCTTGCCAACGGTGTAGCCGGCCGCTGCGGCAGCCTTCTTGACCGTTCCCGTATTGCCCGTTGCGGTGAGCGTCGGGTTGTACTGGTCGTAGGCGGCCGTGACGCCGAAAGGACCCGCACTGTAGGCCAGGCCGGCGCCATGGCCGGAATCGCGCCGGAACTGTCCCGGAACTGTCCCGGAACTTCGCCACCCCCCTGGCACGCGCGAGAAACTACTGCGGCGTGTAGGGCGTGCCAAGCGCCTTCAGGAGTGCCTGCTGCGCGGCGACGGCCTTGTCGCTGACGGCGAATCCGTGCAGTACGCCGCTGTCATCCTGGAACACGAGCCGGCGGCCGCCGTCGACGGTTTCCTCCTTCCAGGTCCCGGCCGTGGACTGCGGAGGCCGTACCACCGAGATCGGGTAGGCCGGCGTCTTCACCATGATTGGCATGGCAGGAAAGTCAATCGGGGTGCGCGTGCCGGCGATGGTGGCAGCGATGCTGCGGGCAGCGACCAGGATCGGGCGGATGTAGGGCAACCAGCGGCCATCGGCGTACTGCGCGCAGTCGCCCATCGCGTAGACGTTGGGTGCGCTGGTCTGGCCGTGATCGTCCACGCGGATGGCGTGATCGACGGCGATGCCGGAAGCCGCCGCCAGGTCGGTGCGCGGACGCAGTCCGATGGCCGACAGCACGGCATCCACGTCCTCGTGGCTGCCATCGGCCAGCGACACGCGATAGCCATCGGCGGTGCGGTCGATGCGGCGCACGGTCGTGCCGAGTTTCCACGCGACGCCCTCGCGCGACAGCGCGCCGCGCATGCCTTCGCCCAGGGTCGCCGGTACCAGCGATGCCAATGGCTGGGGCGACGGGTCCACCATCACCGACGCGATGCCGCCATGGACAAGGTCGTTGGCGAACTCGCAACCGATCAGGCCGGCGCCCATGATCAATACGCGGCGCGCGCCGTCGATCCGCGCGCGGAATGACTGGTAGTCGTTGAAGGTGTTGACTGACATCACGTCGGCAGCGCCATCGCCTTCGATGGGCAGCCTGACAGGTATCGCGCCCAGCGCCAGCATCAGGTCGCTATAGGCGTGGGTGCCGGCGGATGTGTGCACGCAGCGGCTTGCGGTATCGATCCGTTCCACACGCGTCTGGCGGAGCAGCGTGAGATTCAGCCGCTCGATCATCGCCTCGTAGGTGCCCGTGATCAGGTCGCCGAAAGCCTTGTTCTGCGCGAACGCGTTGGAGATCATGGGTTTACTGTACGCATCGCCGCCATCTTCGGTGATCAGCAGGATCGGCCGGGTGGCGTCGAGCTTGCGATACGCGCCTGCAAATGCAAAGGCGCCATGCCCGGCGCCAATAATGATCAAAGGGTCCATGGTTTGTTCTTTAGCCAATTTCAGTCATTTCGAAGGCTTCCTTGCTGAGGCCGCATTCCGGGCAGGCCCAGTCGTCCGGCACATCGCTCCAGGGCGTGCCGGGAGYAAGCCCGTGCTCGGGGTCGCCGAGGGCCTCATCGTAGACGAGGCCACAGACGATACATTGCCAGACTTTCATGAGAGGTTCCTTCTTAAAATGAGGTGACGACGTGCCGCCCGCGCGGAGCGGCACCGTGGTGTGAAGGGAAGTCGACCGCACCGGCGGACAGGGCCGCGCTTACAGGTAGTCTTCGTCTTGCAGCAGCATGTCTTCGAAGAACGCGCCGAATCGCTTCTGCGGATCGCGTACGTGGATCTCGAGGATCCAGCGCATGGACGACGGGCTGGCTTCGAGTTCGGCCAGCGAGCCGGTGTGGATCGTGGCATGAGGGAAGTCCGACACGCGGTGACCCGGCAGGTCGAAGTTGAGCTCCCAGCCCATCGACCTGGCGATGCGGTCGGCTTCCGCATAGAGTGCCTGGCCGGTCAGGCGGTCACGCTTCCAGATATTGCGTACCTCGTGGAACAGCGCCTCGGCATCGCGCGCGCAACGCTCGTATTCCTCATGCTGACCCACCACGAACGACGCACCGCCGTCGCCTTCCCATGCATCCACGCGCGGGGCGATGTCGACGAAGAAGATGTCGTTTTCCTGCAGGATCACGCCGGGCTCGGAAGCCTGCTTCATCGGCTTGATGGTGTTGCGGCCGAAGCGGACGCGCGTGGGGTGCCAGCTGAGGGCGAGGCCGGCGTCGAGCATGACGCGCTTGGCCATTTCGACGGCATCTTCCTCGACCATGCCCGGCTTGACGCGCGAGGCGATCCTGGCGACAGCCTCGCGGGTCTTGTTGCGGGCCAGCAGCATGCCATCGACGGAAAAGGCCGGGCCGACGCGCTCGGCGAGGGATGCGGGAACTGCGCTCATTCTGTTTTCTCCAGTGGGAAGGCCGAAACGGCTTCGAACCTTGGGTGAGATTGTTCCCGCGATCACCTTGGAAGACAGCGCTGACGGACGGCCGGGAAGCGCCAATCTGCGTGGCTTTCATGCCAGCTGCGGCTGCTCATGACGGTAGTCGTGTTTTTCGTGCCAAAAGGCGTGGGATTCCGGCTATGCGCATCGTGGGCAACGACATGCGGCAGATCTTCAGGAGACGGTTCGGGGTGTCGCCGCAGCAATATCGAGCAGGAACGTCTCCACGCCGGCCGCGGCCCGGCTGTCCACGCGCGCCGAGATCGATCCGGGGACTGGCCGAAAACCACCGCCATTTGGCCGGAATCCCCCTCTGCGGCGATGCCGCCGCGCGTCCGCGATCGCCATACTCGTCCGCGATGCGCGCAACCCGGCTCGCATCCACTCATTTGGCAGACGACGTCATGTTCAAGCGATCCTCCCTGTTTATCCTCATTGTGGCGAGCCCCTTGCTGGCCTCCGCGCTGGCCAGCGCGGCTACCGCCGAGCCCGCCGAAGTCACGCCCGACGACTACTTCCATACCGGCGCAGGGGCCCGGTATCTGCGTCGCGCTGACGCAGATCTCGTGGTTCAACCCTTGCGCGGGAACATCACCGTGCTGATGGGTTCCGGCGGCAACATCACGGTCCTTTCCGGCAAGGAAGGAAAATTCCTGGTCGACGCCGGCATCAGCAAGTCGCAGGAGAAACTGCGCGCGGCGCTGTCGAAGATCAGCCCGTCACCGCCGAAGTTCGTCGTGAACACGCATTGGCACTGGGATCACACCGACGGCAATGCCGGCATGCATGAGGCGGGCGCCACCATCGTCGCGCAGGAGAACACCTTCCGGCATCTGACCGAGACCACGCATGTAAACGCGTGGAACTGGACCTTCGATCCGGTACCGGAAGCCGCCCGCCCGACGCTGCTGGTCAAGAACGAAAAGACCTTCGATTTCGGCGGTACCCGGGTCGAGGTCGAGAACTTCGGCCATGGGCATACCGACGGCGATCTGTGGGTCTACTTCCGCAAGGCGGATGTACTGGCTCTCGGCGATACCTTCTGGAACGGCTTCTACCCCTATATCGACAACGAGGATGGCGGCAGCATCGATGGCGCGATCAAGTGGGCCAACCAGGCCGTAGCCCGTACCACCGCGCGCACCATCGTCATTCCCGGTCACGGTGCGGTCGGCACGCGCACGCAACTGATCGAATTTCGCGACATGCTGGTCACGGTCCGCAACAACGTGGCCACACTGAAGCAACAGGGCAAGTCGCTCGACGAGATCATCGCCGCCAGGCCGACGGCCGCCTTCGACGCGAAATGGGGCAACTTCGTGTTCAACGGCGACCAGTTCACGAAAATGGTCTACGCCGGCCTCTAAGGGCATCCGCCGCCCCCCGCCAACGGGGGCGGCGCGATGTCCCATCATCACCCCCGCATGAAGCAGATGTTCCCGATATTGAGTTCGTGACGCGCCCGCCCGAACTGCTGACGACGCGGCAAGTCCGGGGTCTGTTCAGCTTCAGTTGCTCCGCGGATCGCCATTGCGGCAACAGCCCCTCAACAAACACTCATCAGCTCCACGGGACGGGAATCGAAAGATTGCACTTCCCCATCGCGTGGCGATCGCCGTGGGAACGGTGATGGCAGGAGCCATTGGCGCTTGTTACGAAGGAACCACAAGCGCCCTAAAGATTGGCGCGGCCTTGCCGTTGAAACCGTAAATCGGAGCAAGGCGCGCTATCTGCCCCGTCGAGCCATCGCCCACCGGGTGGGATCGATTCCCCCCCTACATTGAGAGTGAATGATGAAGCACTTGCGGGTTAGCACCAGTTTGATGGTCATACTTGGCTTATTTGTCGTCCTCATGGCGATCAACAGTCTCCTGGCTTGGCGAGGCCTGCACGACACCACCGGATCCCTCGCGCGCATGATCCATTCGACCGAGGAAATCCAGGCCGCGAACGCGGCGTTTGCCGCCACGCAGCGTGCCCGTGTCTCCCTTGCGGGCACGCAGAGCGCCGCGCGCTCGGGTCAGGAGGATGCCGCCAAGGATCTGATCAAGACGGTGGCCGCGCGGCTGGAGCAGGGGCAGCGGCAAATCGAGGTGTTCGCCGCGTCGCCCAGGGATAACCCTGAGGACGTCGAACTTGCCAAGAGGGTGGTGGCTACGTACCAGGCGCTCAATGAGAGCGTCAGGGCCGAGCAGAGCGCCGTTGTCGCGGGCGACACCGCGCTGTATGACAAACTTTCCGCGGTCCAGAGCATTGCCGCATCTCGCGCCTTCAATGCCGAGCTTGAAAAGCTCGCCAAGCGCTCGGCACTCAAGAGCGATACGGCGCAGAACGAAGCGCGCAGCACGCTGGAAACGACGCAAATGGTGCTTGCGGTCATGCTGCTGATGATGATCCTGATTGCCGTGGCCGCGCGCTGGGCGCTCGGTCATATCCTGCTGTTGCCGCTGAAGGCAATTGGCCAACGCCTGGACCGGGTGGCCGGCGGCGACCTGACGGGTAGTTTCGAACAGAACGCGGACAATGAGATCGGTGCGCTCGCCGCCGCCGGGAAGCGCATGCAGGACGGCCTCATCGAGGTGATTGGCTCTGTCCGTGCGTCCACCGAATCGGTTACGGTCGCGTCCCGACAGATCGCGGCCGGCAACGCTGATCTGTCGGCACGCACGGAACAACAAGCCAGCTCCCTCCAGGAGACGGCTTCGTCCATGGAAGAGCTCACCGCCACCGTCAGGCAGAACGCCGACAACGCTCGCCAGGCGAATCAGCTTGCGGTCTCCGCATCGGACGTCGCCGCCAAAGGCGGGGCGGTAGTGTCCGATGTGGTACAGACCATGGAGTCAATCGACGCGTCGTCAAAGAAGATTGTCGACATCATCAGCGTGATTGAAGGCATCGCGTTCCAGACAAACATCCTGGCGCTGAACGCGGCCGTGGAAGCCGCGCGCGCTGGCGAACAAGGCAAGGGCTTTGCGGTGGTGGCCGCCGAGGTCCGCAGTCTGGCGCAGCGCTCGGCGTCCGCGGCCAAGGAGATCAAGGCACTGATCGACGATTCGGTGGAGCAGGTCACCACCGGCAGCCAGCTCGTCGAGCAGGCGGGCGCGACGATGAACGAGATTGTCCAGAGCGTCAAGCGAGTCACCGACATCATGGCCGAGATCTCGGCGGCAAGCCAGGAGCAGACATCGGGCATTGAGCAGGTCAACCAGGCAATCACGCAGATCGATGAAGTGACGCAGCACAATGCCGCGCTGGTCGAGCAGGCAGCTGCCGCCGCCGGCTCGCTGGAAGATCAGGCAGGCAGGCTCAAGCAAGTGGTGAGCGTGTTCAATATGGGGATTGGGCCGAGGCTCGCACGGTAAGCTTGCCTGCGTTCAGGCAGATAGGAGCCCTCGCATCAGTCCGGCGGAGTAGTGGCACGTTTGCAAGCGCGAAATTGAACCCACCTGGCATTTGCGGCTGAGCGTGGGCAGGCTTGCTTGCGCAACCACCATTTGCGGACGCAAGCACGATGGACAACGAGAGCCAAGGTGAGCCGAAACTAGTGCCCGCAATTCTGGAAAGCAATCCGGGCATTCTCGCGCGACTCAACCACGCAGTCACGTCCTTCGCGTTTTGCCAGGTAGAGAGCTTCGTCTCCGACACGGAAGAAGTGCCGCAGGTCAGCAAAGGTACGGCATCCGAGTTTATCTTGAGCGTCCGTTGCGACCCCAATGCTGACGGTCAATTTCGCCGGAACACTGCTGGCCCCGATATGCAGACTTTGAACCGCGACCCGGATGCTGTCGGCAACCATGACCGCACCCTGCGCATCGGTATCCGGAAGCAAGATGGCGAACTCTTCGCCTCCGTAGCGACCTGCATAGTCGCCCGGTCGGCGGATATGTTGCTGGATGCAGTGCCCGACGGCGGCCAGGGCGTCGTCACCGGCTAGATGACCGTATCGGTCATTGAACTGCTTGAAGTGGTCGACGTCGACCATCAGCAAGGAGAGCGGCGTACCGGCGCGCCGGGCCCGACGCCATTCCTTGTCTGCGGCGTCGTCAAGAGCCCGCCGGCTTCCAACGCCGGTGAGCCCGTCAGTATCGACCATCCATCGCAGATGGTCTTCCATCTTGAGGCGGCGCTGCCACTGACGCGACAGCATGACAGCGAGGCCAATGATCAAGGTGCCAACGCCAACGACAAGACCAGCAAACAACCACGCTCGCCGATGCCACTGCGCAAGGACATCATGAACGGAGAGGCCAACCACGATCACAAGCGGATAGTCGGGAACCCGACGATAGCTGTAGAGACGTCGCACGCTATCGACCGCGGCCACACCGATGAAGTTGCCATCGGTGCCCTGGAGCAGGGGCCCAAAGGAGGCGCTATCTGAAATGTTGCGTCCAATATCGTCCTCACCGTACGGCCGGCGCATGATGACGGTGCCGTCGGTCCGGAGCAAGGTGAGGGTTCCGCCCGCGCCTAGATTGACGCCGTCAAAGAGCTTGCGAAAGTAGTCCAGGCGAAGCGTGCCGACTACGATGCCCGAAAAAGTGCCGTCGCGGGTCTCGAGGCGTCGGCTCAGTGCGATGGACTTGTTTTCCGTTGTCAGTCGCGGTTGAAACGGCCGGCTAAGAAACACGCCGCTGTATGCCGCTTCGGCATGGACCTGAAAGTAGTCCCTGTCCGAGACGTTGTTGCGCCGAGGCGGCCAACTCGTAGAATCCAGCACGAGGTTTCCCTGCGCGTCGGTTGCTAGCAGCGAACCCATATCCTCGGCGTTCATGGAGCGGTCAAAGATAACGCGTTGCCGCAACTGGGCAGGCATCGCCATGACTACCGGATCCTGCATGGTCTCCATGACGCCACCGAGCGCTAGCTCATAGATGTGCAGGTTGCGCGAGATGCTTCGTTCCAAAGTCAGGGCGACGTTCGAAGACGCCTCGCCGGCGCCGACCAGGGCGTCGCTGCGCATCTGGATGAGCGCGAATGCAACCAATCCCGCAACGGCACACGTCAGCGCAATCGCAGCCGGAACGATGAATGCTGCAGGGGAGTGGCGAGGACGACGCTTCTTTGGTAAGTGACTAAATAACCTCATCCACTCTTCCGTTCTCTAATCAGGCGTCATTGTAGTGCCGCTTGGACTTGCGATGACCGCCGGTGAGTATCGCGCACGGATGGCGTGGGCAGCTAACGGCCGACGGCCTGGCTCGTCTTGGTTTTGCGTGGCATGACATGCGCCTAGGCGACATGTTGTGCCCTAAGCACAAAATTCCTGACGGGCCCGTCTACGCACCGTACTGGCGGCGGCCCGTATTGCCGGGGCGGCGCGTGCCTGCAAAACCGTGTTCGCAAACACATTCCGTAGTGCGATTCGGCAATACACACGCCTCCCGCAAAATGGGACAAGCCCAAGAACGACGAAGCTCGCTCCATTCCCGATGAAAGGGAAAGCACATGTCGATGGAAACGAAATGCCCGTTCATGCATGCCGCGGGCAGCGGCACGTCGAACCGGGACTGGTGGCCCAATCAACTGAACCTGAAGATCCTGCACCAACACTCGCTCCTCTCCGACCCCATGGGCAAGGACTTCAACTACGCCGTCTCAATCGAGTCGCTTGCCATCCCGCGCTGCCGACGGCCGGGACGACGGAAATCGCACGCGCACGCGCAGGCCTGCGTTGCCGGGGGCCTGGCCCAGTTCGACATGGGCACCGTGCCGGTCGGCAATCTGCTTGACGATCGACAGCCCAAGGCCGCAGCCATCGGCCCGCGCGCCGCGTGCGCGATAGAAGCGGCCGAAGACCTTGTCTCGCTCGTCGGGCGGGATGCCCGGCCCGTTGTCATCGACTTCAAGCACGGCGTCACCCGCCGCATCACGCGTGACCGACACATCGATCTTCCCGCCCTCAGGCGTATAGCGGATCGCATTGTCCACAAGATTGGAGGCAAGCTCGCGCAGCAGCAGGGCCTTGCCTGTCATCCACACGGGTGCGCTGCCGTCGAAGCCGAGGTCGATCCGCTTGTCGAGTGCCTGCGGCAACAAATCAAAGCTCGCCTGACGGGCGAGTTCCACCAGATCCAGTTCCTCGTCGTCGACAATATGCCCCGCCTCGCTGCGCGCCAATGCCAGCAGTTGCTGGATCATGCGCGAGGTGGCATCGGTACTGTCGTGTATCTCCTCGACGATCTGGCGCATGCGTTGCGCATCGGACTGCGCCAGCGCCTGCGCGGCCTGGGTCCTGAGCACCGCGAGCGGCGTCTTCAGCTGGTGCGAGGCGTCGGCGATGAATTGCCGGTGCGCCTCGTTGATCTGGCGCTGGCGCTGGGTGTGCAGGTTGATTGCCTCGACCAGCGGAACCACTTCGCGCGGCACGGTCTGCGTCGCGATGGGCGTGAGGTCGGTCTCGTCGCGGCCCTTGATCTCGTCCCGGATGCGCCGCAAGGGCAGCAGGCCGCGCCGCACGCCGAGCGCGATCAGCAGCGCAGCCACAACGATCAGGGTCAGCTGCATCGCGCTGGCGTCGACCAGGATGCGCTTGGACAACGCCTCGCGGGCGCCCGTGGTCTCGCCGACCTCGATCAGTAACGGGCCGCAGATCCTGGCGTCGTAGACGGGCCGCCGCAGCGCCACCAGCCGCACGGGTTCCGCGTTGTACACGGCGTCGAGGAACAGCGGCGCATCGTCCTGCGGCGGCCTGGGTGGATCGGGAAGGTCTTCGTGGCCGGTGAACACCTTGGGCGGGTCGAGACAGCTCACCTTGTAGAAGATGCGGTCCTGCGAGCGGGTTTCCAGCATCTCCAGCGCGGCGTATGGCACGTCGACGCTGAGCTCGCCGTTCTGCACCGATACCCGCTCGGCGATGGCGAGCGCCGAGCCAAGCAGCGTGCGGTCGTAAGCCTGGTTGGCCTGCTCCAGCGTGCGCACGTAGCTGATGCAGAATCCGACCGCCCAGACGATCACCAGGGGAATCAGCAGCCACCGAAGAAGATGGTTACGCAGCCGGATCATCGCTGGCTTCCAGGCGATAACCCAGTCCGCGCAAGGTGCGGATCAGCGTGCCGCTGCCCTCCAGGCGCTTGCGCAGCCGGTGCACATAGATTTCCACGGCCTCCGCGCTGACGGCGTCGTCCAGCGAGCACAACTGCGCGCACATCTCCTGCTTGCTGACCGGCCGGCCGGCGCGGGTGATCAGCGTTTCCAGCACGCCGTGCTCGCGCCGCGGCAATACCAGCGGCTGGCCCRCCACGGTGAACTCCATGGCCACGCTGTCAAAGCACAGGCGGCCGAGTTCGAACAGCGCATGGGTGCGTCCCTGCCGGCGCCGCGCGATGGCGCGCAGGCGGGCGACCAGTTCGGTCAGGTCGAATGGCTTGGGCAGGTAGTCGTCGGCGCCGGCATTCAGCCCGCGCACGCGATCGGGCGTCTCCCCCGAGGCGGTAAGGATCAGGACCGGGACATCGTCGCCGCGCGCCCTGGCGCGGCGCAGCACCTCGATGCCGCTCAGGCCCGGCAATGCCAGGTCGAGTACGACCACGTCGTAGCTTTCGGCCTGCAGCAACTGATCGGCATGGAGCCCGTCGGAAACCACATCGAGCACCATGCCTGCGGCTCCCAGCGCCTCCATCAGCGAGCGGGCCAGTTTCGGGTTGTCTTCGACGAGTAGTGTGCGCATGGGCTTACTCCCGGGAGGAAACGCCAGCGCCCGCGGGAAATGCATCGGCGTAGATATAATGATGCGCCGACTCGGGCAGACTTGGGGGGGAACATGGCATTGAGAGCATGGTTGAGCGGTCTCCTCTTGTTGCTGACACTGGTCACGGCGAAGGCGCAGGTCCCGCAGAATTATCCCGGTGACTATGCGGCAACCATCACGGCCGCCCGCCAGGAGGGCAGGGTCGTCGTCTATTCTCCCACCGACATGGCCGAGGCCAGGTACCTGATTGCCGATTTCAAGTCCATGTACCCCGGCGTGGAGGTGGAGTACCACGACCTCAACAGCACCGAGATCTACGACCGCTTCCTGAGGGAAATCCAGAGCCGCAGCGCCACGGCCGACGTGCTGTGGAGTTCGGCCATGGACCTGCAGGTCAAGCTGGTCAATGACGGCCATGCCTTGCAGTATGCCTCCCCCGAACGCGCCCACCTGCCGGACTGGTCCGTGTGGAAGAACGAGGCCTGGGGCACGACGCTGGAGCCGGCCGGCTTTGCCTATAACAAGCACGCGCTGCCCGCGGCCGAGGTGCCACGCACGCATGCCGGTTTCATTCGCTTGCTCAAGGCGGATCCCGCGCGCTTCAAGGGCCGCGTCGTCACCTATGACCCGGCGGCCTCCAGCCTCGGCTTCCTGTTGGCCACGCAGGACGCCAAGGCGTCCGGCATGCTGTGGGAGGTAGCGCAGGCGCTGGGTGCCAGTCGCGCGCGGCAGGCGCCCAGCACGGATGCCATGCTGCAGAGCCTGTCCTCCGGTGAAAGCCTGCTGGCGTACAACGTGCTCGGTTCCTACGCTGCCAGCAGGATGCTCGCCGATCCCGCCATCGGCCTGGTCTATCCGCAGGACTACGTGCTGGTCGGCTCGCGCATTGCCTTTATCCAGCGACGCGCGGCGCATCCCAATGCCGCCAGGCTCTGGCTCGACTACATCCTCTCGAAGCGCGGGCAGGGCGTGCTGGCGAACAAGATGGGCTTGTTTGCGTTGCGCAGCGATGTGGCCGGCGGCGGCAACGCGGCGGTGTTTCGGCTTGACGCAGGCAGCAACATCCGGCCGATCGCAATCGGGGTCGGCCTGATGGCCTACCTCGACCGAAACAAGCGGCAGGACTTCCTAAGGCGCTGGAACGATGCGCTGGCGCGCTCGCCCTGACCCTATGGGTGCGCGAGCGCTTGCCGCCATTGCAGGATGAAATCCCGGTAGTTCTGATTGTTGAGGTAACCGATCAGGTCGGGGCCGACCGCGATCGGCCGCAGGCTGGCGCCAAGCGTCTGTCTCAGGCGCGCCGCGGTGTCTTCGCCTTCGACGTCGTCGCGCACGGCGAACAGGCGCGCGTTATTGGCAATCACGGTCTGGCCGCGCTTTGACAGCAGATAGTCGACCCACAGCTTCGCGGCATTCGGATGCGCCGCCTTCTTGCTCACCACCATGATGCGCGACATCACCAGCGTGTAGTCCTTCGGAAACACATAGCCGATCGATGGGTTCCTGCGCGCCTGCGCGAGCGTGTATGCGCCGAGCAGGTTGTAGCCGATCAGGGCCTGGCCGGAAGCCACGCGCCTGACCATGGCGTCGGTGGTCAGGTCGAGCCGCACACTGCTCTTGCCCAGGGCGCGGGCGACATCCCAGAAGTCCTGCGACACGGCGACATCCTGCGTTGCCAGGAAGAAGCCGAGCCCGGACTTCTCGATGTCGTAGCTGACCACCTTGCCCTGGAAGCGTTTCGGGTCCGCATTCAGCAGCCGCGCCAGATCCGCGTGCGTCTGCGGCACCTCGCCGGCTTTCAGTTGCGCCTTGTTGTAGGCAAGGACGACCGGCTCGTAGGTGGTGGCGAAGGCCTGGTCCTTCCAGTTCGCCCACTTGGGCAGGCTGGCCTTCTCCGGCGAGTCGTAGCGCATCGCGTAGCCATTGCTGACCAGCGCCGCCTGCTGGTCCATGGCCGAACTCCACAGCACGTCGGCCGATTCGCCGCCAAGCTGCGTTTCGGCGACGAACCGGTGGTATAGCACGGTGCTGTTCAGGTCCTCGTACGTGACATCGATGCGCGGGTACATCGTCCGGAAATCCGCGATCAGGACGTTGGCGACGCTGGCATCGGTGGTCGAGTAGATCACCAGCCGCCCTTCGTCTTCAGCGGCCCGGACGGTCGTCGCATAGGCCGGTGCATAGCCTGCCGGCACCCTGCCTCTGGCCGCATAGCCCATCAGCTCCCCGGATTCCCCCGGTTCCTGTGCCTGGCCGAGCGAACACAACAGTCCCAGTCCCATGGCGACAAGGAGCTTCATGCCTTGCCTTCGGGTGCGTACGGTGCGCGCAGCGGCGGCAATCGCCTGCGTGGACGGGATGGATTGGATGTCGTCGTGCATGGAGGGATGCCATCAAGGCGCATGGCCAACGAGGGGAATGACGCCGAGTACGACGGTGGCGATCAGCATGACCAGCGCCGCCGACAGCGCCCAGAGCATGGTGTAGCGCTGGTGGTCGCCGAACTCCACCTCGGCCAGGCCCACCAGCAGATAGGTCGAAGCCACCAGCGGGCTAAGCAGATGCACCTGCTGGCCGATCAAGGATGCGCGTCCGATCTCGGCGGCGCCGATGCCGTAGACCGCGGCCGCCTTGGCGAGGATCGGCAGGATGCCGAAGTAGAATGCGTCGTTAGAGATGAAGAAGGTGAAGGGGACGCTCAGCACGCCGGTCACGATCGCCATGTAAGGACCCATCCAGGGCGGCACCGCGGCAATCACGCTGGCCGCGATCGCATCGACCATCTTGGTGCCCGACAAGATGCCCACGAAGATGCCCGCCGCGAAGATCAGGGCCACCACCGGCACGATATTCCCCGCATGCGTGCTGATTCGTTCCTTCTGTTCGGCGAGGTTCGGGTAGTTGATCATGATCGCAATGGCCGAGGCCACCATGAACAGGACCTGCAGCGGCAGCGTGCCGAGGATCAGCAGTACCATCAGCACCACCGTCAGCAGCAGGTTGACCCACAACAGCCTGGGCCGGGCGATGCTCGGGTCGCCCATCGCCACGTCGGGCGCGGCAAGGCCGGCGGCCGCGCCGTCCAGGGCGATCGCACCGAGCCGCCTGCGTTCGCGACGCCCAAGGATGAACGCCACGAACAGGCCCCAGCAACCGGTAACGACCATCGGCAGGATCATCGGCACGAAGATCAGGCCCACGTCCACGCCCAGCGCGCTTGCCGCGCGCGCGGTGGGTCCGCCCCAGGGCAGGATGTTCATCAGCCCGCCGGCCATCATGATCACGCAGGCCAGCACGAGGCGGCTGATGCCCAGCCGCTTGTAGAGCGGAAGCATGGCGGCGCAGGTGATCATATAGGTGGTCGACCCGTCGCCGTCGAGCGACACCAGCACCGCCAGCACGAAGGTACCGACCACGATCTTCATCGGATCGCCGCCCACCAGCCGCAGGATCCGGCGCACGACAGGGTCGAACAGCCCGGCGTCGATCATCAGGCCGAAATACAGGATGGCGAACATCAGCATCACGCCGGTCGGCGCGAGCTTCTTGATGCCATCCAGCATCATCGGGCCTAGTTGCATGCCGAAGCCCCCGATCAGCCCGAATACGATCGGCACCAGGATCAGGGCGACCATGGCCGACAGGCGCTTGGTCATGATCAGCGCCATGAACACGATGACCATCGAGTAGGCAAGCAGGGTCAACATACCGCGTTCCTCCTGTTCCTAGGCCACGAACTGGCACTTGGAAGCCGCCGTGCGCGTATCCATGTTCCGGCCCCGGTTGAGGTGATCGTCGATCTCGGCGGCGCAGCCGAGCATGCGCGGGTACAGGAAGATCGTGAAGGCAGCCGTCTCCAGCGCACTTTCCGTGTATTGCCCGCTCTGGTAAGGCTGCCACAACATCTTGAGCAGCAGCGCGGCGATCACGGCGTCGATATTCACGCAGTAAACATTGCGCGACACACCCTCGTCGAACAAGGTCTGCACCAGTGTGCGGTAGAACGCGTGGAACACGTTGTACTCGCCGCGCTCGGCGAACAGCGTCGCGATGAACACTTCACGCGGGTCGTGGTTCACTGGTTTGTCCTTGAACACCGGGTGGTTGACGCCAGGGATTTTCTGGATGTCAAGGCTGCCCGTATTCTTCTTGTTTGCCTTGTAATCAGCATAGTGCTTGACGTAGCGCTGCGCGAGTGCTTTGAGGTCGATGCCGTGGTTGGGGTTGCCCGGGTCCTTGAGTCCCGCATCCCTGAACTGCTCGATCAGGAACGCGATGCCCTCGTAGCCGTTGCCGCCATGCGCATAGCCGGTGTGGGTCAGGAAGCCGACCAGCCCCTTGTTGAGCTGCACGCGCTCCGGGTCTTCCGGGCCGTCGGCGGACACCGCGCCCTTGGCGCCCTGCGCCGAGATCGTGCCCGGCCCGTTGCTCAACAGCAGCCCGACCAGCACCTGGAATGCGTGCAGATCTGCCGCATTGGCCGGCAGGCCCAGCAGTGCGATGAAGGCAACCTCGCTGATCGAGCGCTGCTCGAGGATGTCGCGGGTCGCCATGCCGCAGAAGCCATCGGCCGTGTGCTGGTCCGCCGGAACGGAGGCGCCGATCAGCGCGCCGAACAGGCGTATCCACCATGGCAGGCTCTCCGCGGTGATCCGCGACACGCGCTTGCGCTTGAGCGGGCCCCAGGCCAGCGTGGTGGCGATGGCGGCCAGTACGGCATCTTCCGTCGGATGTCCGGGCAAGGCCTGGAGGTAACGCACGAACACCGATCTGGCCCCCCGCGCTTCCAGCCCTTTGAGCATGGCGGCAGCACGGTCGTCGGGCCGATCCGCGACGAACAGGCCCGGCGATTCAAGCCGGACCCTGCCGGTGTCGAAGTCTTCGTCCATCGCGTCACCGAGGCCGGCCGCGGCGAAGGCGTCGATCAGCATGCGCGTCAGGGCGCGCGCGCGCTCCTGCGTGCGTGGACCGAGGATGCTGGCGGCCGCGGCCAACACGCTGTTGGGCGCATTGCCGGCATCGCGCGAGGCTTGGGCCGCCGCCAGGGCAGGGTGGCCGTGCAGGTTCAGCGAGGCAGCCACGGCCACGTTGATCAGCTTCTGATCGTTGATGCCGCCGGGCTCGTGCAGCAGCGCAAGGCTTACGTTGACTTCCAGCGGATACTGCGCCGCATCGAGCATCGATACCCCGTGCAGGCTGGTCAGCTGCGTCCTGGCATCCATCTGCGAAACGCCCGAGGTATCCTTCATCGGCTGGCGCGGCAGCACGGCGCCGATCTGCTGGTCGAGCGCGCTGATCTGCTGGCCGTACGGCGCGGGTGCCTGCACCACGGGCAGGTCGAGATCGGCCGGCAGCGACAGGCCCTGGCTGGAGCTGAACCAGGGCTTTAGCTCCATGGTGCCTTCGGGCTCGAAATCGGGTTCCACGCCGTTGGCGCGCATCACGGCGGTCAGTGCGGCAGGAATGTCGGCAATATTGACCACAACCGCGCCCTTGGCCGAGAACACCGGGTTCCTGGGCGTGAACAGTCCGTCGACGCCGAACTTCTCCATAAACCAGCGTTCCTTGGATTCGGCGTCGTCGCCGCCGCCCGCCATGGCGCCGGCATGGCCGACCGCGCGGGTGAGCCTGCTCTTCCAGCGCCCCACCACGCAGGCCACCACCGGCTTGGTGAAGGTGGCATCGCGCTCATAGAAGCCGCCTGGCTCGCAGTACAGCACGGCAGCCTTGCTGCGATCATCGTTGGCCAGCGCGTGGGCGAATTCCGGCGCGGCATAGTGGATGTAGACGTCCTTGCCGCTCGATATCAGCGTGGTCGTGCCCCAGCCCGCCATGCGCATGTACTGCGCAATGGTGGTGGTGAAGCTGCCGGAGTTGGACAGGATTGCGATCGAACCCTTGCGCAGCGTATCGCCCGGCGCGTCGCCGCCGAGGGCGCCGCCGATGCGTACCTGGTTCCAGGCATCGGCCACGCCGAGGCTGTTGCCACCGAAGATATCGATGCCGTTCAACTGGGCCAGGGCCCGGATCTCGCGGGCATCGTGCACCGACATCTTCTCGGTCGGGATAAAGATCTTCTTCAGCTCCGGATTGACCCGCACCAGTTCGACCACGCCATCGTCGGCCGCGGACGGCGGCAGGTAGACCACGCCGCAATTGAAGCGATGCCCTGCCTCCAGGCCTTCCCGCACGTTGTTGTAGACGGGAATCGGCCCGGCGGGGGTGTCGAGCACCTGGCCCCTGCGGCCGGGCGAGGTGCCGAACACCACATTGCCGCCCGAGTAGGCATGGCCTACGGGCGTGACGTCGCTGGATTCCCCTCCCATGATATTCAGCACACACACGCGATCTTCGCGTGTCGCCACCTCGGCCAATGAATTGATGCCGACGAAATACTTGAAATCGCTTACACCCTTGATGCGCATCGCAGTCTCCAGACAGTGACTTCAGGCGGTCACATTCAATCGGGCCGCGACTTGCTCACGGCCACCGGCTTTCATCCACGCATCCACCTTGCGGGCATGGTCGACCACCTCGCTCATGGCCGAGTCGAAGCCAAAGCTGACGTAGGGAAGGCCCAGCGACTCGCAGGTGTCGCGCAGCACGGCCATGCCGCGCACCAGGTTCGGGCCGCCGCGCCCGACCACCACATACAGCGGTGAGGGGCCGTATTTGCCGAAGTGCTCACGCAACGCGTCGGCCATGGCACGGAAGGTCTCGAAGATGTCCGTGTTGTTGGACTTGCCGCCGATGATGAACAGGACGTTGCTCTGCTTGAGCCAGTGCTTGAAGCAGATACTGGCGACAGCCTTCATTTTTTCGTACGGTGGATTGCCGCCGAAATCGGATGAGATGATCGCGTCGTCGCCCAGCATCTGCGTGACCAGCGAGTTGGCGCCGCCACCGAACGTCGGGGCCAGGATGGTTCCCTTGTCGTTGATGATGTACACGTCGCTCTGGCCCTGGTACGTGCGCAGCTGATTGATCTCCTGTTCGAAGGGCGATGTGTCGGCGGCGAACAAATGCGCGGGCAGGTTCAGGCGTTGCCAGCGCGGATCGTCGTGGTCGAAGCCGCATTTGAAGTCGCAGGCCACCGGCGTAAGCCGCCCGCGCTTGTCGGCGCGCATGCGGATCGGGTTGAGTTCCAGCGTGGTCATGCCGTAGTCGTGGAACAGGTCCCACAGGTTGGGCAGGAACTGCACCAGCGGGGAAATGATTTCCTTCGGTGCGTTCAGGCGGCTCAGCGCGTTCGCCACCACGAAGGCCTTGAGACCGGTCAGCGGGCTGAACGGCACGCGCGCGATCTGGCTGTTGTCGAGCTCCTCGATCTCCATGCCGCCGTGATGGGTCAGGGTCATGGTCGGCGCGCGGAATTCGGTGGAATCGGTCAGCGAGAAATAGATTTCATGGTCGGAAGGCACGCCGCCTTCGAACGTCACGCCATTGGCCTTGGCGCGCTGGTAGCCGTGCTGGTGTTCGACGAAATACAGGCGTTCCTTTTCCTTGAGCGCCGAAGCCAGGTCGCTGACGCGGCCAAGCAGGCCGGCCTTGCCCTTCTTGCCGACGCCCCCGCGGAAGACGGGCTTGATGAAGACTTGCTTGTGGCGTTCGATCAGGTCCTTGATCTGGTCGTCGTTGGCGTCGGGCCCGAGCACTTCAGCGGTGGGAAAACCCACGAGCTGCAGCAACCGCGCGCCGTGAAGCATGCCGGTGATTTGCATGGTGTCTCCTACATCTATTGACCACTGATGGGAACCAATGCTAGTTCACCGAAGCTTTCGCCAGCCTTTCATCCGGGGCTAGGGGATTTCCCGCATGCCTGCCGCGCGAGCGGCGCCTCGCATGAGCACTGCGTTGCGCTTTTTCCCGCGCGCGGTTCGCGGACAAGCCCCGCTGCCTTCATGCACGGCAGGTTGCGGCCGGGGGCGAGTCAGTCGAGTGAGGTCACGGCACCCGAGCCGGCGCCGAAGTGGATCTCCCGCCGCACGCGATCTGCGTCAGCGCCAATCCGGAACGGTATTGCCATGGCGGCCGTATTCCGTCTGCCCGAGCCGGAATCGGTTGAATCCAGATCCATCCGTCGATGGCGGCATCAGATGCAGATCCACTCCGGTTGAAAAAAAACTACAGCCTTTCAAATACGCCGGCCGACTGATGAATAAGACAAATTGAATAGGGGCAGGCATAAAACCGGCGTGGGCAATACGAATGACAATCTTCGTGACCAGACATGAAAAATTTGTCACCTCGCGTGCTAAATCATGTCAATTGACATCGATTTAGGTGTCAACCATGATCGCTCGCGGCCACAGGGAACGGTGGCCTTATCCCGCGAATTGAATGGTGAAATGTGTTCGCCGGATACATATAAGACATAGATAAATCTAGCGTTCCCATATAAAAAGAAGGGTCAACAACGCCATGCAATTCCTTGCTCATCAACGTGGGCCGGCCTCCCTATTGGCCGCGATTTTCCTTGTGACCGCATGTGGCGGAGGCGGCGGTGGCGATGGCGCCGCGGCACAGTCGTCCACGCCGCAGGCGCAAGCCTATACGCCGCTGTTCACCTCCGATACGCCGCTCATGGAGCAGATCCAGTATCGCGAACCGGACGGCACACTCGTGACCTTGATGGGCTCTCGCCCGACCGAGCGTCACGCGCGCGAGCGCGGGGAACCATGGGACGCGCCCGATGCGGGTCCCGGCCGCTACCTGACGTTTCCGACGTTCTACTTTCAGAACCGTACGTTCGGCATCGAGATTCGCGACGGCGTGCCTGCCGGCCGCCAGCGCATCGAGATGTACCTGCGCGTCAACCAGGGCATCTTCGATGGCACCACGTTCAGTCTCTTCCGCAATGTGCTCGACCCCACGGTGCGCGACTACGGTTGGTCGCTGAACTATGGCTTCAATAATCCGAAGGAAGGTGGGCTGCCGATCTGCCGCGAGGCCCAGCCACGCGAAGACTGCATGATGGTCGTCGATTCGAACTGGCGTACGGATCCGCATAGTCCGCTGAAGATTGGCGACAAGGTCGAACTTGCGCCGGCGCCGAGGCTCAAGCGCGATCCGGTCGTCGATGGCGGGGGCAGCCGCTACTATTCGTTCGAACAGCTCTACATCGTGGGCGTGGGCATGCGCCCGTGGTACGGCATTGCGCCCAATCTCGACTCCGAGCCGTTGCCCGACGACACGCTGCTGGGCGGCCAGGCCAGCATTTCGTACAACTACTCGGAGGAGCCGATGCGGGTCTTCCAGCAGATGGCGAACAACATCGGCATTGCCAATACGCAGCGTTTTGTCGAAGGTCGCCGCCTGTTCCACACGTCGTTCGCGGATGGCACGCACTCGGAGCACGACAAGGACAACCCGGTATTCACGGCGCACATCGGCCAGCTCGGCCCGCGCTACAACCAGCCGCGCTGCATCGAGTGCCATACCAACAACGGGCGCAGCAAGGCGTCGGGCATTGGTGCCGGGCTTGATACGATATCGTTCCTGACGGCAACGGCCGATGGCAAGCCGGATCCCGTCTATGGCCACAACGTGCAACAGCATGCGCAGAACCCCGCCGCGCCTGCCTATGACGTGACCGTGCAGTCGTACGAGACGACGGTGCGCACATTGCCCGAGGGCGAGAAGGTGGAACTGGTCAAGCCGGTCTATGCGTTCAAGGGCCCCACGCCGGCGAGCTTTTCGACGCGCCAGGCGCCGCAGGTCATCGGCATGGGCCTGCTCGAGGCCGTTGCCGAACCAACCATTCTCGCCCTGGCCGATCCGGACGATGCCAATGGCGACGGCGTGAAAGGCGTGCCGAACTTCGTCGTCGATCCGGAGACGGGCAAGACGCACCTTGGCCGGTTCGGCTGGAAGGCCTCGAAGGGAAGCATCCGGCAACAGGCGGCGGATGCGCTGATGAAAGACATGGGTGTCACCTCGCCGGTACTGCCGGATCGTGGTTGCCAGCGTGGCGCGCCGGATTGCCGCGGCTCGACCGTCCCCACCTCGGTCAGCGAGACTGAACTGCAGCGCCTGTCGACCTATCTGTCGCTCATCGGCGTGCCCGCCCAGCGCAAGCTGCGCAGCGGCTTCCCGGATGGCGTGCGCGTGTCGCCCGAGCATGATGTCGACCCGCCATTGATCGCACGCGGCGGCGATCTGTTCACGCAAGTCCGCTGCGTGGCCTGCCACACCCCGACCATGAAGACCGGCAATACGCACCCGTTTGCCGAACTGCGCGAACAGACGATCCATCCATACAGCGATCTGCTGCTGCACGACATGGGTCCGGGGCTGGCCGACACGCTGGCGGAAGCACGCGCCTATCCCAGTCAATGGCGGACCGCGCCGCTGTGGGGCATTGGGTCGCTGCGCTTTGTCCAGGGCGCCGACACCAGTGTGCGCCTGCTCCATGACGGTCGGGCGCGCAGCCTGGCGGAAGCCATCCTCTGGCACGGGGGGGAGGCGACGGACAGCCGCACGCGCTACGAGGCCCTCCCGAAGGACGACCGCAACGCGATCGCAGCGTTTCTGCAGTCCTTGTAATCCGGGTCGCCTGCTCGCTCCCGCAGATTGGCGTGAGCAGGCTCTCACAGTCTTCTTTCGGAATTTCCAATGAATGCGCGCAACGTGATCGGCCACGGTCTGCTGGCCATGGCGATGGCCTTCGCCATGGCGGCATGCGGTGGCGGCGAGGATGCCTCCGCACCGAACAGCGGCAACGGAGCCGCCGGCAATGGGGGGAGCATCGCACCCGCCACGCCTGCCACGCCGCCTGTATCGACGCCAACCATCAACAAGAGCGCCAAGCGAGGCGTGGTCTACGATCTGGCCAGCGCGGCCGACTTCGCCGCTCTCGCACCCGGCGTATCCTGGTGGTACAACTGGGCATCGCAACCGGCTGCCGCGGCGCCTGCCGACGTCAAGGCTGCCTATGGGATGGACTACATTCCCATGCTCTGGAACGGGAGCTTCGACGCTGCCGCCATAGAGGCGTATCTGCGCGCCCATCCAGGGATCCGGTATCTGCTGTTGATGAACGAGCCGAACCTGGTCGACCAGGCCAACCTTGCGCCAGCCGCCGCCGCTGCCGCGTGGCCTCGCTACGAGAGCATTGGCGCCCATACCGGCGTGAAGCTGGTGGGTCCCACCGTGACATGGGGAACAATGCCTGGCTTCGAGGATCCGGTGACGTGGCTCGACGCGTTCTACACGGCGTATCGCGCAGCCAACGGCAACCGGGATCCGCAGATCGACTACCTGGCCTTCCACTGGTATGACTATGGCCTGGGCGGTCAGCTCGATCGCCTTGCCAAATACGGAAAGCCGTTCTGGGTAACCGAGTTTGCCAACTGGCACTCAGGCAGCGATGGCGCGCAGATCGACACGCCGGACAAGCAGAAGCAGCAAATGCAGGACATGGTGGCGACATGCGAGCAGCGCCCCGACGTGTTCCGGTACGCGTGGTTCACGGGTCGATGGGGCAGCGATGTCCATTTCACGGGCCTGCTTGCCGCCGACGGCCAGTTGACGGCGCTTGGCCGGTACTACCTGAGCTTGCCGTACTGATTCGACTCGGGGCCGGTTCCCTGTTAGACCAGCCGCATTCAGCGATAGTGGCCATGGCGCTCCAGCACCTCGATCTTGTAGCCATCGGGGTCCTGGATGAAGAAGAAGCGGGCCAGCAGCGTGTCGCCGTCCTTGAACTCCTTGACGGCAAGCGGCTGGTAGCCGGCCTGGACCAGTTCGGCATGCCGGGCCGCCACATCGTCCACGACGACCGCAACGTGGCCGTAGCCGTCACCATGGGTGTAGGGCTCCTGGCGGCCCTTGTTCCAGGTGAGCTCGATCTCGGCATCGTTCTCGGCATTGCGCAGGTACACCAGCGCGAAATCGGGAAAGTCCAGCGTATGCGACGGCGTCATGCCGAGGACGTCGCGGTAGAACTTCATGGACGCTTCGAGATCGCGCACGCGAATCATCGTATGAATGAACTTGGCCATGGTGATGGGCTCGAGGAGCGTTAGTGGGTGATGCGCGATGGCTTGGGGTGCGGGAACACCTGGGCTTCGGCCGGGCTGTCGGCGGGCCTGGCGCCGCCCTCCAGCCGGTCGCATTTGCGGCGCAGGTAGCGCAGGCAGGTCACGCGCAGGAAGGAGGTGAAGTTCAGCACGTCGCCCCTGTGCCGCAGGATCTCGTCGTGGAACTGCACGATCAGCGCATTGGTGGTCATGCCTTCCTCCGCGGCCAGCGTCGAGAGCGTGTCCCAGACGAAGTTCTCGAGCCGGATGCTGGACTGCACGCCATGAATGCGGATGGAGCGCGTGCGCGATTCGTACAGGATGGGATCGGCGGTGATGAAGAATTCGCACATGGGCGGCTCCTGGCGGGATCGGTGCTGAATGCTCGAGGTGCTCAGATCGAGCGTCGCGAAATCTGCGAAGCGATGTAGTCGGCCTGGCGGATCGCCAGGGTGACAATGGTCAGCGTCGGGTTCTCGGCGCCACCGGTAGTGAACTGGCTGCCGTCACTGATGAACAGGTTGGGGATGTCGTGGGTCTGTCCCCATTTGTTGCAGACCCCGTCCTGCGCACGCGCGCTCATGCGGGCGGTCCCCAGGTTATGGGTCGACGGATACGGTGGTGTGCGGAAGGTCTTGATTGCCCCCACCGCTCCGTAGATGCGTTCGGCCTGGGTATAGGCGTGGGTGCGCATGGCGACATCGTTGTCGTGGTCGTCGAAATGCACGTTGGGCACGTAGTTGCCAAACTGGTCCTTCACGCTGGTGTTCAGCGTGACGCGGTTGCTTTCGCGGGGCATGTCCTCGCCCACCAGCCAGGCGCCGGCCAGGTTGGTGTACCGGTCCATCCACCAGGTGAAGTCCGCGCCCCAGCCGCCGGGGTTCAGGAACGCCGCCATGAACGGGAGGCCGAGCGACAGCGTCTCCAGCTCGTAGCCGCCTGCGAATCCCCGCCGCGTGTCGTTGCGCGCCTCGTCGCGCACGATGCCGGCCATGGTGGTGCCGCGATACATGTGCACCGGTTCGTTGAATGCGGCATAGACCGACCCCGTCATGTGGCGCATGTAGTTGCGCCCCACCTGGCCCGACGAGTTGGCCAGGCCGTCCTTGAACAGGTTCGACGACGACAGCAGCAGCAGGCGCGGCGTTTCGATGGCATTGCCGGCCACGCAGACGATGCGCGCCATCTGGCGTTGTTCCTTGCCGTCCTGGTCGATGTAGACCACGGCGTTGACACGGCCCTTGTCATTGTGTTCGATCCGCGTCACGTGCGATTGGGTGCGCAGCTCGAAGCGGCCGGTGGCGTCTGCCTGGGGCAGTTCGGTGTACAGGGTCGACCATTTGGCGCCGCTCTTGCAGCCCTCGAAGCAGAAGCCGAGCTGCATGCAGCTCGCGCGCCCCGCGCGAGGGCGGCTGTTGATCGCCATGTTGCCGGTGTGCACTTCCTTGTAGCCCAGCTTGGTGGCGCCGTTGTACATGACCTTGAAGTTGTTGTTGCCTGGCAGCCCCGGAATCCCGCTGGTGCGGGTGACGCCCATCTTGTCCTCGGCCTTCGCGTAGTAGGGTTGCAGTTCCTTGAGCGTCAGCGGCCAGTCCATCAGGTTGGCGCCCTTGATCTCGCCATACACCGTGCGCGCGCGGAACTCATGATCCTGCAGGCGCAGCGAGGCGCCGGCCCAGTGCGTGGTGGTGCCGCCCACGGTCTTGCAGGTCCACGCGGGCAGGCCGGCGAAGTCCTTGGCCACGCGCCAGCTGCCCGAGGTGGTGCGCTTGTCCAGCCAGGCCAGCTGGCTGAAGGCCTTCCATTCGTCGTTGATGAAGCTGGCACTGGATTGCTTGCCACCAGCCTCCAGCACCACGACCTTGATGCGCTTGCGGCAGAGCTCGTTGGCCAGCGTGCCGCCGCCCGCGCCAGAGCCGATGATGACCACCACCGAGTCGTCCTTGAAGTCGAACTTCGCCATGCTTGTCTCCTATGTCGAACCCCGGCGCCTGGCCCGGGCCCGCTTTTGTCCGGCACGCCATGGCGCCGGACCGGGATATGCACTTGCCGCGGCGACCTTGTGCGGCGGTCAGCCCATGTAGGGGGCAGGACTGGCTTTGGCCGGCGGATCGGGCAGCCACTTCAGGTCCTGGAAGCCGCGCGCGATATAGCCGCCTTTTTCCCAGGACGAGCCGGGGTAGCCGAAGGTGGCGAATGCCATCTCGTTGTCGTAGAGGGAGGTCACGCACTTGCCGCGCACGGTGTCGAAGAAGGGCTTGCCCTCCAGCGCCTTCACCGCCGCGAGCCGCTGCTCGGCGCCGGCCTTGACGAAGCTGCCGCCGGCCTGCTGGTTCAGCGCGGCAATGCCGTCCTGCAATTGCTTGGCCACCTGCGCGTCGGCGGTGGCGGCCTGGTCGAGGTCCTTGGCCAGCAGCGCGTAGACCGCATCGGGCAGCTTGTCGTGGGGGAATAGCACGCGCCCCATCTGGAGCAGGGTGTCGCCATCGGCCTTGCTCAGCGTCTTGAGCTCGACCGCCCACACGGTGGAGGGCGCCAGCAGCGCCAACGGGCTGCCCACGGCCAACGTGCCGATCAGCACGCCCGTGCCCTTGAGCAGGTTCCTGCGTGTGATGGCGAGTGTCTTGCGGGGCGCGACGGTGCCGCCATCGGGCGCTTGCGCAACCGGGAAAACGGGGATGATTTGCATGGTGGGGGTCTCCAGCGTGTTGGTCGTGGCCGTCCTGTGCCGGCCCGGTACCGCATGGATGCGATGCAGGCGGTTACTTGTCGGGGCTTCCGTCCGGCACCTGCCGCGCCAACACCCTGGCAGCGGCATCCGACAGGCCCGGCCGGGGCGGCATTTCAGGCTGGCCCCGCTTGCCCTTTTTGCGCGCCTGGATGCTGGCGGCCAACATCGCCGGATCCATCCCCTCGTACTTCGCGGCGGCCTCCCTGTACGCAGGCCCGGCCGCCAGCCATGCGCCGCCGGCCAGTGTGGCAGCAGCCTGCTTGCGAATGCCATGCCCGCGCGCTGCCGCGCCAGGGCATGGCGCGGGCCTTCGCGCTGACGATGCGGGGATCGATGTCATGGGGGGAGCTCCTGAATAATCTGCTGTACCCGTTCGGTGCGGGACTGGATTTGACTATAGGAGCAAGCTGGCATACGCGGGTCACAGCCCGCTATTCGCAGGGAAAACCCTGAGGGGCAGCCACGTTGCGCTGGCTATCCCGTTGGCGGCAACGCGCGCCGACTCGCGTGAGCCGGAGCGGCGATTCTGCTGCGCGCCCGCGCACGGCATGCGGGCTGTTGCATAGCAGCAAGAAACCGTGCCGCCGCGTTGCCGTGCCGGGCGGGTTCAGTCAGTCCTTGATGTGTCCCGCCTCGCGCTCGCCGCGATGCCGTGGCGCGAGGCCGGCGGGAACCGCCGCGCCATCCTATGAGAATCGCCTGGAGCCTGCCTTGATTCTCGTCTCAGGCGATGCGCCTCGCGCCTGCCCGGGCCGGGCAATAGCGGGTGAAGCGGCGGCGCAGCGAAGGCAGCCGGTGTTATTCGACCCGGATGCTGCGGGCCTTGACCAGTGCATGCCAGCGCAAGGACTCTGTCTGCAGGAAGCCCGCGAAGGCCTGCGGGGCGTTCCCGACCGGATCGAGCCCGGCCTGCTGCAGCCTGGCACGCACGCCTGGATCGGCAACTGCCTTCTGCGCGGCGTTGGCGATGGCCTGCATGCGGTCCGGTGCGGTGCCCTTGGGCAGGAACAGGCCGTTCCATTCGAGCACTTCGTAATCGGGCATGCCGCTCTCGGCCAGGGTCGGCGTATTGGGCAAGGCCTTCATCCGCGTCCTGGAGGTCACCGCGAGCGCCCTGAGCTTGCCGCCGGTAACGTATTGCAGCGTCGAGGCCGTGTTGCCGAAATAGGATGCGACCTGTCCCCCCATCACATCGGTGAGCGCCGGCGCTCCGCCTTTGTACGGCACGTGCAGCAGCTCGATCCTTGCCTGTTCGTTGAACATCTCCGCGGCAAGATGCGACCCGGTCCCTGCGCCGGCGGACGCGTAGGTCAGCTTGCCGGGCGCCTTCTTGGCCGCGGCAACGAAGTCGGCAACGGACTTGTAGGGTGCGTTTGCTGCTACCACGAGGATCTGCGGCGCGGTTGCCACCAGCGAGACGGGAATGAAATCCCTGGCCGGATCGAACGGAAGCTTGCGCAGGGCCCCGTTGACCGCGAATGCCGATGCGTCATAGAGCACGGTGTAGCCGTCTGGCGTGGCCTTCGCCACGGCGTCGGCGCCGATGACGCCGCCGGCGCCCGGCTTGTTGTCGATGACGATCGTTTGCCCCAGGATCTCTCCCATCTTCTGCGCCACGATACGCGCGGTATTGTCGGCACCGCCGCCCGCCGAGTAGGGCACCACCATGCGGATCGGCTTGTCGGGGAAGGCGAGCGCGCCGAGCGGCAGCAGGGCGGCCAGGATGGCCAGGCTCTTGCCAAGGCCATGCAGCGTCTTTTTCATATTGTCTCCTTTGAGGATGGCCGGCTTATGCGGCCTCGAATCCGTACAGCAAGGCAGGGTTGTCCACCAGGATCTTGCGGCGGACCTCCTCGCTGCCCGACCAATGGGTGAGCAAGTCGTACAGCAGCGCATCGTCCGGCTTGTGCCGGGTCTCCGTGGGGTGAGGCCAGTCGCTGCCCCAGACCAGTCGGTCGGGGGCGGTTCGCACCCATGCCATTGCCACCGGATCGATATCCGCATAGCGCCCGGCGGCGCCGGCGAGGGAGTCGAGGTAGGCGCCGGACAGCTTCAGCCAGGCCTTGCCGCCATCCAGCAGGCCGGACACGACGGCAAACGCGGGGTGGGCAGTTCCCCCGGGCAGGGGCAAGCGGGCCAGGTGATCGAAGACCAGGGGGGTGTCCAGCCGCGACAGCAAGTCACGGTGTCCGACGATCTGGTCCGCGGTCCAATGCAGCTGCAAATGCCATCCGAGCCCGGCGACGCGGCTTGCAAGGGATTCCACCATGTCGAATCCCACCACGGCGTGTGCCGCCGTGTAGAGCGAAAAGCGTATCCCCCGGATGCCGCCCGCGTGGAGCGCGAGCAACGCATCGTCCGTGATATCGGGCCGTATCACCGCGACGCCGCGCGTGCTGGCGGCGCCCAGCCGCCGGATCGCGTCGAGCGTGGCGCTGTTGTCCGTCCAGTAGCAGCGCGGCTGCACGATGACCGCGCGGGTGGTGCCGGTCAATGCCTGCACGCGACGGTAGTCTTCCACCGTGGCCTGCGCCAGAACCGGGGCGACCGCGGCGAAACGCGTGTCGTAGATGTGCAGGTGGGAGTCGCAGGCATCGGCGAGCGCCGCGCTGCGCGGGGCGCCAGTCGCCGAGCTGTTGGGCACCAGCGGCACCGGCGGCACCAGCGGCCCGGTGCGGCCCGCCATGGGATCAGGCATCGCGTCCCAGCCTGTCCGCTGCGTCGCGGACCTTGTCGCCATGCTGATCGAGCGTAGGCGCGGCGAATGGCTCGGGGCCGGGCGTACGGCCGAACCTGATGGCGCGCGTGAAGCCGCGATAGCGGCCGACCACGGGGTGGTCGAACGTGGTGACCATGTCCTCCGCGGCGACCTGCGGGAAGTCGAACATGTCTTCCACCGAGCGCGCGGCCGCGCATGGAACTTCTTCGCCGAACACGGCTTCCCAGTCCAGGGCCGTCCGTCCCTCCAGGGCGGCGTGCAGCCGGGGCACGATTTCCTCTTGGTGCTCGGCTCGCTTGCGCACGGTATCGTAGCGGTCGGTCGACAGCAGCTCGGTCAGGCCGGTCTTCTCGCACAGCGCCTTCCAGAAATGCGGGGTATTGGCGGAGATGTAGATATAGCCCTCTCTGGTGGGATGGATGCCCGTGATCCCGCCGGAGCGCATGTCGCGCCCGACCTCCCGGGGTTCCGAGTCGGCCCACACCATCCGTGCCGACTGCATGGTCAGCGCCGCACGCAGCAGCGACACGCCCACATATTGCCCCACGCCGCTCTTCTCGCGCTCGTAGAGCGCCGAGCCAACCGCTCCCGCGACCAGCGCCGCCGCGTAGTAATCGACCACGGAGCCGTACAGGATCTCCGGCGGGCCGCCGTGCTTGCCCTGCAGCGTGCACATACCCGTCATGGTCTGCAGCACCTGGTCGTAGCCGGCCTTGTCCTTGAGCGGGCCCGTCTCGCCGTAGCCGGTGACGGCGCAGTAGATCAGGCGCGGATTGATGGCGCGGAGCTGCTCGTAGCCGATGCCGAGCCGGTCCGGGACGCTGGGGCGGAAGTTGTGGACCAGGATGTCCGCGTTGCGCACCAGCGCAAGCAGCCGCTCCAGGCCGGCCGGATCTTTCAGGTCGAGCACCACGCCCAGCTTGCTTCGGTTGACGCCCAGGAAGGCCCGGCTCTCGGCTTCCAGCGTCGAAGGATACTTGCGCAGGTTGTCGCCCGCCGGCGGTTCGACCTTGAGGACCTCCGCGCCCTGGTCCGCGAGCAGCGAGCAGCCATACGGGCCGGCGATATAGGCGCTCAGGTCGAGCACGCGCACGCCGCTCAGCGGGCCAGGCTGTCCTGGCCGCGATGCGCCGAATGCGCCGAATGCGCAGTCTGCGGCAGTCATGTTGGTTTGCATAAAGCCTCCGGATGCGGATGGAAACTCAGTCCGCGACAATGTTCTGCTGCCTGGCAAGCTGCTTCCACCTGGCGACATCGGCGGCGATGGTGTCGGCGAATTGCCTGGGGGTGACGGGTTTTGCCTCGGCGCCTTCCTTGAGGATGGCGGCCTTGACGGATGGCTTGGCCAGGGCCGTGTTCACTGCCGCATTGAGCCGGTCGACGACCGCCGCGGGTGTGCCCGCGGGCGCGAGAAAGCCCCACCAGAGTTCAAACTCGTAGCCCGGGACGGCGCTGGCCATGGGGACCAGGTCCGGCGCGATGGGGCTGGGCTTCAGGCTGGTGATGCCAACGGCCCGGACCTTGCCGGCCCTGACCATGGGCAGCAGCGAGGGGCCGCTCGAGATCAGCACCTGCGTCTGGTTGCCGATCAGGTCGGTGATGGCTGGCCCCATGCCGCGGTAGGGCACATGTGTGATGGCGAGTTTCCCGGCCCTGGCCTTGAGCAGTTCCGTGCCGAACTGATTGACGCTTCCGGGGCCCGAAGACGCATAGTTGAACTTGCCCGGATTGGCCCGGATCGCGTTGACCAGATCCTGCGGCGTCCTGGCGGGAAAGTCATTGCTGACCGCCACGATGAAGGGGCCCTGGGCCAGCATCGCTACCGGCGCAAAGCTCTTGATCGCGTCGTAGGGCAGCTTGCTCTGTATGGCCGCGTTGGTCGTCATGCTCGAGGACACCGCGACCAGGGTGTAGCCATCGGACGCCGCCTTTGCCACGATCCCGGTACCGGTGTTGCCGCTTGCGCCGGGCCGGTTGTCGATGATCACCGGCTGCCTGAGCTCCTCGCCGATTTCCTTCGCCACGATCCGCGCGAAGGTGTCATTGGAGCCGCCTGGCGGATAGGGAACGACGATGGTGATGGGCTTGGACGGATATTCCTGCGCGGCGTGCGCATGGGGCGACGCGGCCAGCGTGCCGGACGCGGCGATCAGCGCGAAATATGCGGCGGCATGGCTTGACGTTGAGGTCTTCACGGTCTGTCTCCTGTATTTCTTGTGTGTATTGCCGCTTCAGGCCGCGACCAGTCCCAGTCGCCTGCCGATATCGACGATGGCCTGCGCCCGCCGCACGAAGGGCGCGTCGATCATCTTCCCGTCGACGACATAGGCGCCGATCCCCTTTTCCTGCGCCTGGGCGGCGGCCTGCACAACCCGCAGCGAATGCGCGATCTCCTCGTCGGACGGGCGATAGACCTCGTTCGCGAGTGCGATCTGGCTCGGGTGGATGCAGCTCTTGCCGACAAAGCCCATCTGCCTGGACATTTCCGCCTCGGCCCGGAAGCCCGCGGCGTCCCGGATGTCGGCGAACACGGTATCGCAGGCAAAGACATTGGCTTCGGCGGCGGCCATCCGCACGGCGAACATGGCCGCCGCGATGGCTGCCGGGTTGCGTCGATGGATGCCCGCAGGCTCGAAGAGATCCCCGAGCCCGAGCTGGAGCCCCGCGACACGCGGATGCGCGCAAGCCAGCTCGGCGGCGCGACGCAGCGCCGCCGGCGACTCGATGTTGAGCAGCAACCGGACCTTGGCGTCGGCCTCGGTGAAGCCGTTGGCCCGCTCCGCCTGCTCGACTGCCAGCGCCGCGCGGCGGACGTCATCGGCGGATTCCGGCTTCGGCACGTTCACCAGATGCAGTCCGGGCACCACGACAGCAGCAAGGTCCGCCTCGAAGTGCGCCGTGGCGATGCCGTTGACGCGAACGATCAGCACCTTGCCGGCCGCCCGTGCCTCGCTGGACCGCAGGAGCCGTGACAGGAGGGATCTGGCATCGGCCTTCCTCTCCTCGGCGACCGCGTCTTCCAGGTCGAAGGACAGGGCATCCGCGTCGCCTGCCAGCGCCTTCGGGAAGAACTCGGGGCGCGACCCGGGGACGAATAGCTTGCTTCTCATGGCCAACACCGTTGTTCTGTGGGAATGCAGTGCAGTGTGGGACATGCGATAACGAAGATAAACTATGCTTTTCTATATTCGTACAATAGAGAATCTATGGAAACCGCATATCTCAGGGCGTTTTCGCTGGTCGCCGGGACAGGGTCGCTGGCCGAAGCCGCACGACGGCTTGGCGTCACGCCGGCGGCGATTTCCCAGCAGATCCAGGTGCTCGAGCGAGAACTCGGGACCAAGCTGCTCGGGCGGGCCGGCAGGACCGTGGCGCCCACGGAGTCGGGGCGCCGTCTTGCCGAGCGCTGCGTATCGCTGCTCAGGGAGGTCGATGGCCTGCGCGGATGGGTGAACCAGGCCGACGAGGTGCGCGAGCTTCGCATCGGAACCATCAACACCGCGCTCCACAGCCTTCTGCCGGATGCGCTCGCGCGCTTCACGGCAGAACATCCCGGCGTGTCGGTCTACATACAGTCGGCGATGTCGGGCGAGCTTTACGACGCGATCAAGCAGTCGGAGCTCGATGCCGCCGTCTGCCTGCATCCGCCTTTCCCGATCCCGAAAGCCATCGCCTGGCAACTGTTGCGCCAGGAGCCGCTGGTGGTGCTGGCCGCGGAGCGCGACCGGCGCGTCGCGGCGCATGAGCTGCTGCGGACCAGGCCGCTTATCCGCTATGACCGGAACCTCGGCGGAGGGAGGCAGGCCGACGAGTACCTGCGCAAGGCTGGCATCGTGCCATCGCAAGAGCGCTTCGAACTCAGCTCCCTGCTCGCGATCGCGATGATGGTGGATCGCGGCCTGGGTGTCTCGCTGGTTCCGGATATCGCGTCGCCGCTCACCTCGGCGCTGCGTATCGTGAAGCTTGCGTTGCCGTCGGAGCCGGAGCCGCGCCGGTTCGGCGTGCTCTGGCGAAGGACGTCGCCGCGCGCCGCCCTGATCAGATCGTTCCTCGAGCAGGCCCGCCTCGCGGCGCGGACCTGAAGCGGGCACAGGCCTGTGGCACATCCGCGAACGCCGCCGGATGTGCACCATCGTGTCGCCACGCGGTCGGCCGGCACGAGGTGCGCCTCAAGGCTGCGGCCGTGTCGTTTCCGGCATCCGGCCACGGCGCCTGCCGCGCGACCGGTGCGCGACCGGTGCGCATCTGCGCCGCGCTACTACTATGCTATGGACAGACGAGGAGGATGCCCGGCGCGCAAGCGGATGGCCGCGTCTTCCGGGCCCTTCGCGGCGGCGCCGCCGGCAGGCGCGCCACCTGTGGCGCAATAGCGGCTTGGCCGCGGCGCACGGTCCACGCCACGCGGACGCGGCTGCCGCTCGCATTCGAGTCATGGCATTCAGTTCTGGAGGTGCCGCCATGCCACGCGCTTCACATTCCCTTCCCAGGCTGGGCGGTCCCCTTTATCTGACGGATGGCGGGCTCGAAACCACCCTGGTGTTCCTGGAGGGGATCGAGCTGCCATGCTTTGCGGCGTTTCCGCTGGTACTGACCGATGAGGGGCGCCAGCGGCTCGGGCATTACTTCGCGCCATACCTTCGCACGGCCGCCGAGCGCGGCCTGGGCTTTATCCTCGATACCCCGACCTGGCGGGCGAACCCCGACTGGGGCAAAAGGCTCGGCTTCTCGCCTCAGGCCATTGCCGACGCCAACCGCCGCTCGGCGGCGTGGGCCGCCGGGCTCGGACAAGCCCATGCCACGGCAACGACGCATATCGTCATCAACGGCGTGGTGGGCCCGCGCGGGGACGGCTACGAGGTCAGCGCCCGCATGAGCGATGCTGAAGCGCAGCAATATCATGCCTTGCAGATCGAGGCGCTCTGCGACGCGGGGGTGGACATGATCACCGCCGTCACCATGACGTATCCGGAAGAGGCGATCGGCATCGTGCGTGCCGCCAGGGCAGTCAATGCGCCGGTGGTGGTGTCCTTCACCGTGGAGACGGACGGCAGGCTGCCGTCGGGCGACGCGCTGGGCGAGGCGATCGGGCGCGTCGACCGGGACACCGCCGACGGGCCGCTCTACTACATGATCAACTGCGCGCACCCGAGCCACTTCGATGGCGTGGTGTCGGGCGGGACCGGGTGGGCCGGGCGCATCGGCGGCGTGCGGGCAAACGCATCCACCAAGAGCCACGCGGAACTCGACGAGTCCGACACGCTTGACCCGGGCGATCCCGCCGACCTTGCCGGGCGCTACCTGGGGCTGTGCCGGCACCTGAAGCAACTCGCGGTGGTTGGCGGCTGTTGCGGCACCGATCACCGGCATATCGTCGCGATCTGTGACGCCTTTGCGCAGAATCCCCGCGCGCGCCAGGGCGGCGCCGGCGCCTGATAGCGCGTCCGTCGGGCCGGGCTACAGCCGCGCCCCGAGCCGCCCGAGCACGCCGAGGCCGGGCTGGCCGCCAAGCGCCTCGGAGATGTCCGCCGCCGCCGCAATCACCAGCGCGGCGCACGCGCCCAGGTCCGCCTGGCGCACGCGCTCGGCCGGCCCTGAAATGCCCACCGCGGCGATCACGGTGCCGCGCGAGTCCAGGATCGGCGCCGCCACACCCCATACGGTCTCGCGCCATTCGCCGCGATTGACGGCGTAGCCCTGCTCGCGCACCGTGCGCATTTCCTTCATGAAGGCCGCCGGCCGCGCGATGGTATGCGGCGTTTGCGGCTGCAGGTGGCGCGCCATCTCCGCGAGCACCGATTCCCCGGCAAACGCCAGCTGTGCCTTGCCCGTCGCCACGCAGTACGCCGGTGCACGGCCGCCGATCTGCGTGTACGCGCGCACGGGCGCCAGGCTTTCCACCTTGTGCACGTACACGACCTCGCCGCGGTCCAGCACGGACAGGTGCACGCTCTCGCCGGTCCGATTCAGCAGCGCCTCCATCTGGCGCTCGGCGTGGCGGCGCAGGTCCAGCCGCGCCAGCACCGCCGAGCCCAGCTCCCATAGCTTGATGGACGCCGAGTATGTGCCGCTGTCCTCGTCGCGAATCACATAGCGCAGCCCGGTCAGCCCTTGCATGAGCCGGTGCACATTGCTTTTCACCATGCCGAGTTCGGTGGCGATCTGGGTCAGGTTGAGGGGGCGGTCGGCGCGCGAGAGCAATTCCAGCACGGCCAGCCCCTTGAGCAGGGTGTTGTTCATGTTCCCGAATATAGAACACTCGTACCGCTTTTGAGAAAGTGTGCCTGTGTTCGATACATCGACAGGCAGACCTGCATGGCCGGCGCCACCGCCAATGATGGCAGCCCGGCCGGGCCACCATCCGGTGCGGACCGGCGCTGGCGCGGCATCTGGCATATTTGTCCGGTTGCGCCCGGCACTATCGAGCCGGTGCACACGGTGAATGCACCGGCCGCATAAGCATGGCGCTTGGAGAAAAGCCGGCTTAATCTTGCGCTCCTGACCTGACCAGCAAGGAGCCCAGATGTCGGCCAGCCCGTTGTTTGAACCGTTCCAGTGCAAATCCCTTCGCTTGAAGAACCGGATCGTCATGGCCCCCATGACCCGCTCCTTCTCGCCGCGCGGTGTGCCTACCGCGGACGTTGCCGCCTACTACGCGCGCAGGGCGGCGGCGGAGGTGGGCCTGATCGTGACCGAGGGCACCGCGGTGGAACGCCAGGCGGCGAAGAACGACCCGGACGTGCCGGATTTCCATGGCGAGGCACTGCCGGCCTGGCGCAGCGTGGTGCAGGCGGTGCACGGGCAGGGCGGCGTGATCGCGCCCCAGTTGTGGCATGTCGGCGCCGTGAGGGGCCGCCATGAACACTACAAGCCGCAGCCGGTAGATTCGCCGTCCGGCATGTCGAGGCCCGGCAAGGTCTTCGGTGCGCCCATGACCGAGGAGGCCATTGCGGATACGGTAGCGGCATTCGGGCGCGCGGCCAGGGATGCGGTGGCACTGGGTTTCGATGCCATCGAACTGCACGGCGCGCATGGCTATCTGATCGACCAGTTCCTCTGGGCGGGCACCAACACGCGAGCAGACCAATGGGGCGGCCAGAGCCTGGCCGAGCGGGCGCGCTTCGCGGCGGCGATCGTGCGCGAGACGCGCAGGGCCATCGGCCCCGACGTACCCCTGATCATTCGCCTCAGCCAGTGGAAGCAGCAGGACTACACCGTGCGGCTGGCCGCGACGCCGGAAGAGATGCGGCAATGGCTCGAGCCGCTGGCGGACGCCGGCGTGGACATCTTCCACTGCTCGCAGCGGCGCTTCTGGGACGCGGAATTCGACGGCTCGGACCTGAACTTCGCCGGCTGGGCGAAGAAGCTGACCGGCAAGGCCGTCATCACGGTTGGCTCCGTTGGCCTGAGCGGCGATTTCATCGGCGCATTCGGCGGGGAGAGTTCCCGCCCGGCCTCGATCGAGGCGCTGCTCGAACGCCTCGACCGCGGCGAGTTCGATCTGGTGGCGGTCGGACGCGCGCTGCTGGCGGACCCGGAATGGGTGGTCAAGATCAAGGAGAACCGGACCGCGGAGCTCGGTGATTTCGAGCGCGCCAGCATGGCAACGCTGTACTGAGCAGGGCCGGCCCTTTCTGGGGGAATCGGGGGAGGGCCGGCCGGGACGCATCGGGCAGTTGCGCGCCGCGAGTGCAATGGCAGGCACTGACCTGGCGATACGGCACTGCCCCGCGTCACATTGAGACGATGGGGCAAACGATTGCGGGTTCCTGTCGGTGCCGGCGCGGCCGGTCTAAGTACAATGCTTATCATTTCCATTTGAAAAGCATCGTATGCGGACGACCGTGAAATTCTGCTGGATCGGCGCGCTGTGCTGGGCGTTGCTGGCCGGAGCCGCCACGGCCCAGCCCGTGGCACCCGTCGCCGACGCGAAGCAGCTCTGGCAATTGCTCGACTATGTCGCGGTCGACTACCACGGCGCGGTCGCCAATGGCGCGGTGGTCAGTGACAGCGAGTACCGCGAGATGCTGGATTTTGCCGAGGACGCGGCCCGGCAGGCCAGGGCGCTGCCCGATGGCGCGGCCAAGGCCAAGATCGCGGGGATCATCGAACAGTTGCGCGCCGCCATCGTGCGCAAGGCCGATGCCGCCGAGGTGGCGGGCCTTGCGCACCAGGCCAACGCATTGCTGGTCGGTGCGTATGCGATACCGGTCTCGCCGGCGAAGCCGCCGGAACTGGCCCGGGGAGCGGCGCTCTTCGCCGCGCAGTGCGCGGCCTGCCACGGCGCGGCCGGTGCCGGCGACGGTCCGTTGGGCGCCAGGCTGGAGCCGCCACCGATTGCCTTCACGGATGCGGGGCGCGCGCGCTCGCGCAGCCTCATGGCGCTGTACCAGGCCATCACCCAGGGTGTGAAAGGCACGGCGATGCCGGCCTTTGCGACCTTGCCGGACGAAGACCGCTGGGCGCTCGCCTTCTTCGCCGGCGGCTTGTCGCACAGCGACGCCATGCGCGAACGCGGCAAGGCGCTGTGGAAATCCGATGCCGCGGCCCGGGAGGTCTTTCCCGATCTCGGCGCCATGACAGGCGCGACCGAGGCCGAGGCGGCGCGCAAGCTGCCCGAGGGCAGCGCGCGTGACGTGATGGCCTATCTGCGCGCGCACCCGGAAGTCATCAATGCGGGCAAGCCGTCCGGTCTTGCCCTGTCCCGCCAGCGCCTGCAGGAAAGCGTTGCCGCGCTGCGCGCGGGCGAACGCGACAATGCGTCGCGCTTTGCGTTGTCGGCCTACCTGGATGGCTTCGAGCCGATCGAGCCGACCGTGGGCGCGCGGAACAAGGCGCTGCTCGCCGAGGTCGAGGAGGCCATGCTTAGCTACCGCTCCGCCATCTCGAAGGGGACGCAGCAGGAGGCAGAGCAGGGCGCACAGCGGCTGGAACAATTGTTCGGCCGGGTCGAGCGCGAGCTGGAGGATACGCCCGCCAGCCCGACGGCGACCTTCCTGGGTGCGCTGACGATCCTGCTGCGCGAAGGCCTGGAGGCGCTGCTGATCGTGGTCGGCATGGTTGCGGTGCTCAAGCGGGCCGATCGCCGCGACGCACTGCGCTACGTGCACGGCGGATGGATGGCGGCGCTGGTGGCGGGCGCGCTGACCTGGGCGGCGGCAACCTACCTGGTCACCATCAGCGGCGCCAGCCGGGAACTGACCGAGGGGGTCGGATCGGTCTTCGCCGCGCTCGTGCTCCTGAGCGTCGGCCTGTGGATGCACCAGAAGAGCAGCGCCGGCCGCTGGCAGGCTTACCTAAAGGAGAAGCTCTCGTCGGCGATGGACCGGCGCTCCGCGTGGGCGCTGTTCATGCTGTCGTTCGTCGCGGTCTACCGGGAAGTGTTCGAAACCGTCCTGTTCTATTCCGCCCTGGCGGCGAACGGCAGCCATGCGGCCTTGCTGGCAGGCTTTCTCGCCGCCGCCCTGGTCCTGGTCGTGGTGGGCTGGATCCTGCTTCGCACCAGCGCCCGCATCCCGATCGGCAAGTTCTTCTCCGTGACGTCGATACTCGTCGGCGTGCTGTCCGTGGTACTGATCGGCAAAGGCGCGGTGGCGCTGCAGGAAGCCGGCTGGATCGGCGCCACGCCGATCGACGGACCGCGGCTCGATATCCTCGGCTTGTTTCCCACGGTGCAGACCCTCGGCGCGCAGCTTGCCGTGCTGGCGATCGTGCTGCTCGGGTTTGGCTTCAATGTGATGACGGCGCGCAAGTCCGGGGCGAAATGAGCATGCACCGACGCGAGGCGCCGGACCGTCCGGCTGCTGAGGCGGCGCTGGTCCGGCACGACGCGCCGGCAGAGGGTGGCCGGCGTCGCCTTGCCCGGCGGGTGCCTCGTCAGTGCGTGCCGGGCCACAAGGCGGACGTTGCCGAGAAATCCGCCTCTTCGCCGGCAATTGCCCTCAGGTTCGATACCAGCGACCGGGCATCGCCGCCGCGCCAGTGAAAGCAATACTTGAGGTTCTGCGGGGCCGGGGTGCTGGCGAGTTCAGCCAGCTTGCCGGCGCGGACGAGCGGCGCGACGTAGGCGCGCGGAAACAGGCTGATGCCCACGCCGGCGATCACCAGCGCGATCAGCGCCGCCAGGCTGTTGCACACGACGGCCCGCGAAATGACGATCTGCTGGCTGTCGGCCCAGTTTTCCAGCGCGCGTGACAGGCCGGCCTCGGCGCTGAGCATGATCACCGGATTGTCTTCGAAGTGCGCCGGTGTCAGGACGGTCCCCGGCGCAAGCCGCTGTGGCGCGGCCATCCAGCGGTATTCGAGCTCGCCCAGGACGTCGAAGGAGAGCGCCATCGAGGCAATCGGGCCGGGCACGATCGCAAAGTCCAGTTCGCCCCGCTCGAGCCGCTTTTCCAGGTTTCGCGTGAGGTCGACCTGTGGTTCGAGCACAAGGTTCGGATGCAGGTCGCGCACGCGCGCCACGAAGCGCGGAAACCAGGTCGAGGCGACCAGTTCGCTGATGCCGAACCGGGTGCTGCCGCGTAGCGAAGCCGCCACGTCGAGGTCGGCCCGGATCCGGCTCTCGATGTCCAGCATGCGCATGGCGTGCTCCACCAGTTGCGCGCCGGCATCCGTCAGCACGGCGCGTTGCCCGGTGCGGTCGAACAAAGCCTTGCCGAGGTCGCTTTCCAGCTCCGCGATCCGCTTGGACAGCGTCGATTGCGTGACGTGCAGGCGCTTGGCCGCCACGGAAAAGCTGCTGAGCCTGGCGGCCCAGAAGAACGCTTCCAGCTGTTTGAGTGTCATCGGCATCCTCGCTTGTCGACAGGAACGGAGCGGAACGCATCATATTCCTTTTGTTCATATGCCATATTGAATAATTGTCGCTTTCTTCATCATCCGGTGCTGCGTATCGTTGGCGCATTGTTCGACGATGCCTGGTGAGGAATGACATGAAACGTGGTCTGCGCATATTGCTTTGTGGTCTGCTGGCGTGCGGCTGCGCCGGGGCGTTCGCGGAGTGGCCCAACGACCGGCCGATCCAGGTGTTTGTCGGCTTTGCGGCCGGCGGCGGCACCGACACCATGGCGCGCACCATGGCGCCCTTCATCCAGAAGCACCTGGGCGGCCATGCCACGCTGGTCGTGCAGAACAAGCCGGGCGCCGCGGGAGAGATCTCCAACATCGGCCTGATGCATGCGGCGGCGGACGGCTACACCGTCGGCGTGGTGAACCTGCCCGCCATGGCATTCGGGCCCCTGTACCGCAAGACGCAGTTCGACCCCAATGCGCTCCAGCTCGTCGCCCGCGTGCTGAGCGATCCCACCATTCTCGTCGCCAGGAAGGACATTCCCTACAACTCCCTGGGCGATGTGGTGGCAGCGCTGAAGAAGCGCCCCGGCTCGCTGTCGTTCGGCCATAACGGCGTGGGTACCAACGGCCACCTTGCGCTGTTGCAATTGCAGAATGCCGGCGGCGTGAAGCTGAACGACATTTCCTTCAACGGCACCTCGCAGTCGAAGACCGCGCTGTTCGGCGGCCATATCGATTTTGCCGCCGTCACCACGGGCGAGATGCAGGACGCGGGCAAGGAGGCGGTACCACTGAAGATCCTCGCGCAGATGAGCGACCGGCGTGCCGCCTCGATGCCGAACGTTGCCACCGCGAGGGAACAGGGCATCGACGACGTGATGCCGGCGGAGCGCGGTATCGCCTTGCCGGCGGGCGTTCCGCCGCAACTGGTGGCGAAGCTGAGGCTGGCGATCCAGGCGACGCTCAAGGACCCCGAATACCTGAGGAAGGCGGGCAACGACGCGCCCGTGCTCGCCTATCTGAACGGCGACGAGTGGGCCAGGGAGATCGCGGGCCGCCGGGCGGTCATGCGCAAGCTGGCCGACAGCATGCCGAAGGAGTGATGGCGATGCGTGCAGCAACACCGGCTTCGACGAAGGCGTCCTTGCGCAAGCTGCTCCGGGAGGAGTCCTTTGTCGTCGCGCCCGCGGTGCATGACGTCTTCAGCCTGCGGCTGGTCGAGCAGGCCGGCTATGCGAGCGCATGCATCAGCGGCGCGATGCTCTCGTACGCCATGCTGGGCGTGCCGGATATCGGGCTGCTGAGCCTTACGGAAACGGTCGAGCATTGCCGTCGCCTCGCGCGCGCGTCCTCGATCCCGATCACCGCGGATGGCGACGCCGGCTTCGGCAACGCAAGAGGGGTGCACCACGCCGTGGCGCTGTTCGAGGAAGCCGGCGCGGCCGGGCTCAACCTCGAAGACCAGGTGGTGCCGAAGCGTTGGGGCGCCACGGCGCCGAAGGAAGTCGTCTGCGTGCCCGAGATGGTGTCGAAGATCCGGGCGGCATGCGCAGCCCGCCGCGACCCGGACTTCCTCATCATTGCCAGGACCGATGCTTTCGCCTGCGAGCCGGCGGAACAGGTGATCGCGCGCGCCAGGGCGTATGAGCAGGCGGGTGCGGACCTGTTGCTGCCGATCGCGCCGCGCTCCGGGGAAAACGTGGAAAGGCTGGTCAAGGCACTGGAGATTCCGGTCACGCTCAGCATCGGGACAGGCCTGGCGCCGAGTCCCGCGTCGGCCAGCCTGTCGCTGCAGCGGATCCGCAGCCTGGGCGTGCGCAGGGTGAGCCTGACGACGCTGCTGCCCGGTGCCGCGACCCAGGGCATGGCCGACGGCCTCGACGCCCTGCGCCGCGCACTGCAAGGCGAGATCCCGGGGCCCGGGGATGCGCCGGCGGTGCGGGGCGTGCGCAGCTTCGATGCGCTGTTCGATGCGCCTTCGCAGGCAGCGTTCGAGGCATCGTTGCTTGACGGGCTGCTCCAGGTGCCTTAGCCGCCTTGGCCGCCCGGACTTTCAGTGGCGGCCGGTAGCTGCCACTGGTTGCCGCCGGTTGCCGCCGGAGGGGGGCGGCACGGCCACATGTACGAAGCAAAGACGCAACAGCAAGAAATCGCGACGTTGGCGCATGGCCGCGCGCACCGGCGCACCGCACACTCGGCTCGTGTCCAACGCCATCTCCCATACGCCATGACCCGCCTGCCGATCCAGACCGCAGAAACTGCACCCGAAGCCAGCCGTCCCTTTGTCGACCGCGCCATCGCGAGCAACGGCTTCCTGCCGAACCTGATCGCTGTCCTTTCCAATGCGCCCGCCGCGGTGGAAGCCTACCTGACACTATCGGAGATCAACAGCCGCGGCTCGCTGACGCTGGCCGAGCGCGAGGTGGTGCAGATCACCGCCGCCACCACGCATGGTTGCAGCTTCTGCGTGGCCGGCCATACGGCGATTGCCATCAAGAAGGTGAAATTCGATGCCGACACGGTCGGCGCATTGCGTGCCCAGGCCGCCTTGCCGGACGCCCGCCTCGAGGCACTCGCCGAATTCACCCGCGCGGTGATCCGCGACCGGGGCGCGGTACCGCAAGCCGATTTCGATGCCTTCGTGGCGGCCGGCTTCGGCGCCGGCCAGGCGCTCGAGGTGGTGCTCGGTGTCAGCCTCGCCACACTGTGCAACTTCGGCAACAACCTGGCGCAAACGCCGCTCAATCCCGAGCTGGAAGCCTACCGCTGGACGCGCGCCGCCGCGTGACGCCAGGCGCCACGGGCCGCGCGTCGCGGCCCCTGCGCAATGCGTAGCGGCATGCAGTCCGGGGGTGGGGGAGGCGCCCGGTCCGGTCCCGGACACGTTGCGCTGAAGCTCACGCCGGTGTTCTACGTGGCGCTGGGCAGGATGGCCGGCGGCAAGCCGCCGGTGGACAAGCACCACAGCCATGCGCGGCCGCTGCACGTCGCGCACGCGTCGTCGGCGCCGGCGGCTCCGGCCAGGTAGTCCTTGCCCGGTGCCACCGCCGGAGGATCTCGCCGGGGCAAAAAAAAGCGCAGCGAAAGCTGCGCTTGAAGCAGAACCAGACTGTTGTCACGGAGAGGAGCACAACAAGCTTGCTGCTTCCAGTAAGGACAGAAAAGGACGCTTGCGTTCCACGTCGGGACCCGGGGAGGAGGATGCCGGGCCTTGTGCAGCACGATATCAAGCGGGGCCGCGCGGAAAAAGCCGCCGGACGGGAACACACTGTTCTGCGATTGCCAACAACGGGGCGCCTGGCTGACTTGGCGGACGCTGCGCGCCCTCGCGCATCTGCCGGCCTCTTGTGCCTGACTGCGGGGTCACTTTCGTTTTGTCGTTGGAATCGAGATAAAGAATCCCATTTCCGACCATTTATCCGCGGGCATCCGGCAACCATAATCCCTGCACCGGATACCTTCAGGTGCCGGTTCCCGGCAGGACGATTGTCCGGCCGGGATGGAAAGACACCGAACGCACATCACCGATCCCGGGACCGGGCGTTCCAACCCCCGTCACGAGATCGCCATGTATCCCAGCTCTTCCTCAACCCGCCCGCTGTTGCGCAACGGGGCCGCCTTGCTCCTGATCGCCGCTGCCACCATGTCCGCGGCCTACGCCAACACGCCGGCCACGCCGTCCGACCCATTGGAACCGGTGAACCGCGCGGTCTTCGCCTTCAACGACCATCTCGACCAATATGTGGCCGCGCCGATCGCCAAGGGCTACAAGGCCGTGACGCCCAGCCCCGTGCGCACCGCGGTGAGCAATGTCTACTCCAATCTCTCGGACGTCGGCAACTTCGCCAACAACCTGCTGCAGGGCAAGGGCGTGGCGGCTTCGGAAAGCCTGATGCGCGTGGCGATCAACTCCGTATTCGGCATCGGCGGCCTGATCGATATCGCGACGCCGGCGGGGCTGCAAAAGCACTCGCAGGACTTCGGCCTGACGCTCGGCGCGTGGGGCGTGCCGGCCGGGCCGTACGTTGTCCTGCCGCTGTTCGGGCCGAGCACGGGGCGCGACGGCGTCGGCCTGCTCGCGGACCATTGGCTGGCGCCCGTCAGCTACCTGGATCCCGCCTGGCGCAATAGCGCGACGGATACGGCCATCGTCAACGGGCGCACCAACGTGCTGGGCGCTACCGACCTGCTCTCGCTGGCTGCGCTCGACAAGTACACCTTCGTGCGCGATGCGTATCTGCAGCGCCGCAACTATCTGCTGAGCGACGGCAAGACCGAGCTGCCGGTCTATGACGATCCCGACGCCGGTTCGGCGCTTGCCGCCTCCACTTCCGAGCCGGTGCCGGAGCCGGGAACGGCCGCGGCGCCGGCGCCGGCACCGGCGCAGGGCGGCGACTGACCGGTGCGCGCCGGCCGGACATGAACCAGCGGGCCGCCGCACGGCGGCCGCCTTACCGGAGTGACGAAGATGGACCTGAAGAGTTGTGCAGCCATTGTGTGCGGATGGCTGGTGGTATGCGTGGGTTGTGGCTGGCTGACCGGCGCATTCGCGCAGTGGTTCTCGATGTCGTAAGGGCAGGCCTGACGACTGGCTATTGTCACGGCACAGACGAGTATCCCCGGCCGGAGGCTTTCCCGCGGCCGCATCCAGGCGCATGGTGCCGGCATTCGCTTTTCCCCACGCCCATGCTGCAATCACCTCGTATCAACCGCCCGAGGTCATCGCGGCGATGCTGCTGCCCGGCATTCAACTCGCGCGCAGGCAGCAGGTGCAGGCGGAATGACGGCGGTGCGCTCAGCGCGCCTTGTCTGCGGCCGGGGTGGTGGGGCGCCGCGCGGGCAGGTTGCGGACGATGCAGTCCACCGCCCGCGTGTCGGACTTGCCCTGCCCGAGCCCGCCGGTCACGGAGTCGCGGTACTGGGCCGGCGTGATGCGCTGGTAGTAGAGCCGCGAGGTCTGGTCCAGCCAGTAGACGTAGTCGCTGCCGCCCTGTGCGCCGTTGGTGCGCAGCCATTCGCTGACATTGTTGTCGCCGATCATCATGTTCGGGCATTCGCGCCGCAGGCCGTCCAGGTAGGCGTCGAAACCGCGCGCCTGGATGTTGTCGATGGCGTCCGGCGCGCAGGCGGCGCTCAGCAAGGCTGCACAGGCGGCGGCGAGCCTGGCGAAAGCAGGGAGGCAAGGTGCGGACATGGCGGTAGCAGGATTGTCTGCCATGCGTGAAGGGGTGGCGACGCCGCGGTTGCATGGGCAAGGATAAGCCGGCGTGCCGCCACCGTGGCTGCCTCGCGAAACTTTTCACATGGGGACCGGAAACGCTTGAATCGCCCGCCGGACCAGCCAGCAGGCCGGCTCGCAGCGCGCTCAAGAGCGCGGCTGCAGCTTGCGGTAGTGGTTGAAATGCCGGATCGCGCCGCGTGCATTGCCCAGTTCCTGGTGCAGGCGGGCCGCGTTGAAGTGCGCGTCGGCGAAGTCCGGCAGCTGGGCGATGCAGCGCTCGTAGCTGGCCAGCGCTTGGCGCGGGTGGCCGTCGTCCTCCAGCGCCACGGCCAGGTTGAAGTGGAGCAGCGGCTCTCCAGGCAGGTGCGCCAGCGCTTCGCGGTACAGCGTGATGGCGTCGGCGTAGCGGCCCGCGTCGCAGAGCATGCAGCCGAGGTTCAAGTAAGCGTCCAGGTAGCCGGGAAAGGCCGCGAGCGCCTGGCGGTATGCCGCCTCGGCTTCGGCGGGCGCGCCGGCCTCCAGTTCGCAGGCAGCCTCGAAGTGGTCCACGGCCGCCCTGGGACTGGCCTCGGGCGAGGCGGGCCGCTGCAGCGGCGCCACGCCGGCATCCGCCTCGGGCTCGAAATCCATCAGCAGCTGGCCCGAATCCACATGCCATTGCAGCCGGCCCTCGCGTGCGGCCACCTGGTTGCCCACCGCGATCACGCGCACGCCGGACAGCGGCTGCCCGTCGCCGCGCGACGCTTTCAGGTGTGCCAGCGAGCGCAGGATGCGCCGGCTCGGGATCTTGGCCGCGCGCAGCGAACGCGCGGTGCGCAGCATGACCACGTCGCGGAAGGTGAAGCGGAATTCGCGTCGCGCGCCGCGCGAAGGCGTGACGATGCCCGCGGCGATCAGCCGGGACGCGACGGCCCGGGAAATGCCGAGCATGGCCTGCACTTCCCGCAGGGTATAGGTGGGCATCCGCGCTACCTGTTCGCGCTACCTTCCGCGCTATTTCTTGGCCGCGGTGCGGCGGGCCGGGGCGGGCGCCGCGGGGGTGGCGCGCTTTGCGCTCTTGCGCTCCTTCGGCTCGGCGGTGGCTGCGGTGGCCGCGGCGCGCTTGCGCTGGCCGACGCTGGCGCGCAGCGCTGCCATCAGGTCGATCACTTCGGCGCCGCCGCCTTCGGCCGTGCGTTCCTCGGCCACCGTGATCTTCTTGCCGGCAATCTTCTTGTCGATGGCGGCCAGGATGCGCTCCTTCTCCTCGTCGACATAGGCCGACGAGTCGTAGCCGTCCACCGAGTTCTGCTCGATCAGTTGCTGGGCCAGCGCGAGCTCGGCCGGCTGCACGTCCGCCTTCTCCACATGCAGGTCGGTCATGGAGCGGACTTCATCGGCGTACAGCAACTGCTGCAGGATCAGCCCGTCTGCGCCCACGCGCACCTGCACCATGGCCTGCTTGCCTTTCCAGACCCAGCGCGCCAGCGCGCAGGTGCCGGTCTGCCGCATCGCTTCGGCCAGCAGGTTGTACGGCTTGGCGCCGCGCCGGTCCGGGCCGAGGTAGTAGGCCTTCTCGAAATAGATCGGGTCGATGGCGCCGGACGGCATGAACGAGACGATGTCGATGGTGTGCTGGGCCGTTGCGTCCAGCACTTCGAGCTCTTCCGGCTCGAACACCACGTAGTGGTCCTTCTCGAACTCGTAGCCCTTGACCATGTCGGCACGGTCCACCACGACGTCCTCGCGCAGGCAGACATATTGCTGCTTGAGCCGCGAGCCGCAGCCCTTGTGCAGCAGGTTGAAACTCACGCCGGCCTTGCTTTCCGTGGCGGAGTACACCTTGACCGGGATCGAGACGAGCCCGAAACTCAGCGAGAGAGAGGCGATGGAGCGCGCGGCCATGGCAGTCCCCTTGGGTCGGGAGCCGGTACGTGCGCCGTACCGGAACGATATCGTCCAGCTTATACCGTGCCCGCGCCGCGCGGGCACCGGGGCTGGAGCGCGCACTGCACATTGTGGCGAAAAATCCCTAAAGTTCTGCCGTCCCGCGTCGTTATCCAGTCGGACGAAACGGGCGAAGTCCATGACAACGGGGAGATAGAGCAATGATGTCTTTTGGCAACCTGAGCATCCGCGCGCGACTGGGCGCCGGCTTCGCGGTGGTGCTGGTGCTGATGGCGGCGGGGATCGCGGCGGGGCTGGGCAGCCTGCCGGATGCGTCGGGCGGTGACCTGGCGCAGGCGGTCGCATCCGCGCGGACCTGGATGTACGGGCTATGGGTGGTGGCGCTGCTGGCCGCCGCCGTCTTCACCTTCGGCATCGCGCGCGGGGTGGAGCAGCCGCTGGGCGAGGCGGTCTTCATTGCCGAGACGGTGGCCTCCGGCGACCTGAGCCAGGAGTTCGAGACCGAGCGCGGTGGCGAGTTCGGCCGCCTGCTGCGGGGCATGGGCGAGATGGAGGACATGCTGACCGACCTGGTCAGCCGCATCAAGGGTTCCACCGATTCCATCACGGATGCATCCAGGCAGATCGCGGTGGGCAACACCGATCTGTCCCAGCGCACGGAAGAACAGGCCGCCGCGCTGCAGGAAACCGCCTCGAGCATGGGCGAGCTGACCGCCATGGTCCGCCAGAACACCGAGCGCGCGCATGCGGCCAACGACCTTGCCGCCAATGCCTCCGAGATCGCGCAGCGCGGCGGCGCGGCGGTGGGCGAGGTGGTGCAGACCATGCAGGCGATCAGCGCCAGCTCGAAGAAAGTGGTGGACATCATCGACGTGATCGAGGGCATTGCGTTCCAGACCAATATCCTCGCGCTCAACGCGGCCGTGGAAGCCGCACGTGCCGGCGAACAGGGGCGCGGCTTTGCCGTGGTGGCGGGCGAGGTGCGCACGCTGGCGCAACGCAGCTCTTCCGCCGCCAAGGAAATCCGCGCGCTGATCGGCGACTCCGCCGACCAGGTGCGCAACGGTTCCGTGCGGGTGGAGCAGGCCGGCGAGACCATGCGCGAGATCGTGGCAGCGTCGCGCCAGGTGACCACCATCCTCAAGGAGATCTCGGTGGCTTCGGCGCAGCAGAGCAGCGGCATCGACCAGGTCAACCAGGCCGTGATGCAGATGGATTCGGTCACGCAGCAGAACGCGGCGCTGGTCGAGCAAGCCGCGGCCGCGTCGTCGGCGCTGGCAGAGCAGGCACAACAACTGCAGGCTGCGGTAGGCGAGTTCAAGCTCGACTGAGGCCGTACCGGGACGGGCCCGCGCGATGCGGGCCCGTTCGCGCAGCTTTGCACGTGGATTGAAATTTTTACCTGCCGCGCGGGCCGTTCGTGCCCGCCGCACTCCCGGGCCGCCGTGCCCGCCCGCCAGCCGGATCTCGCGCGCCTGAAGCGGCGCATGGCGCCGGTATTGCGCGCCACGGTCACTCTCCAGCCACTATCCTTGAACCGGGCATCGATGTTGCGAGCCATCCTGGTGCGACGAGTCACCGCGCGTGGCTAGCTCGTGACATGGCGCGTGCCCGGACGGACGTGTCGACGCGCCGCCACCGCGCGGCCACCGCGGCTATCGTGGCCGACCAAAGGAGTGCTCTATGACAAAAACCGTGAAAAGCAGATTGCTGGCGGGTCTCCTGCTAGCCTCCGGGCTGGTGGTCTGCGCGCAGGTCAGCGCGCAGCCCGGCCCCGAGCGCGGCTATCAGTACCAGGACAAGTCCGGTGAGGACCAGCGCCGCCCCGGTGGCCCGGGGCCCGGTGATGACCGCAACAACAACCGCATGACCCCGCAGCGCTGGCACAAGGGCGACCGGCTCCCGACGGAGTACCGCGACCGCCAGTACATGGTCGAGGACTGGCGCCAGTACAACCTCCCCGCGCCGCCGAAGGGACGCCACTGGGTGGGCGTCGGCGCGGACTTCTATCTGGTGGCGCCCAACGGCGCGATCATGGACATGGGACCGGGCGGCCGCTAGGCGGTCGATTCCTCTCGCCGGCGGTCCGGCGGCCCATGCCACCACGCTTGCCCCGCGCACGATGAACGTGTAGCCGGGCAAGCAGGCCGGCGCGCACCTTTTCTCGCACGCCGGCTTTCCGTTCGGCTTGCCTTGTCCCCCGCTTTTTTCCGTGTTTTTCCGTCTTTCCACGCCTTTTCCGCGCTTTTTTCCGCTTTCCATTGGCCTGCGTCAAAGCCGGTGCGACGCGCGCGCCAGGCCCTGGGCGCCGCGTTATTGCCGTGGCCTAGAATCAATCCAGCACCGGCCGGCGGCACGGCGCCCCCCGCTGCGTTTCCAGGTGTGTCTGGCGCCTGGATACCCGCAGCAGCGCGCGCCGTGCTCCGGCTGGTGCAGCGGTGCGCCGCATGGCGCGCCGCAAGCCGACGGGCCGGCCGCGCCGCGCGCTTGCGCGCGTGTTCCCGCCCGGGTTGTTCCCCCACAGAAAAAAGGAATAAAGATGTCAACTCGCCGTCATTTCCTGAAAGGCATCCCAATCGTCGCCGCCGCGGGCGCGTTGGGTTTTTCCGTATCGGCGCGCGCGCAGGGCAGCGGGCCCATGGTGGATGAAAAAGACCCGCAGGCTGTCGGACTCGGCTACAAGGCCGATACCACCAAGGTGGACAAGGCCAAGTACCCGAAGCACGAGGCCAGCCAGCATTGCGGCAACTGCCAGCTGTTCCAGGGCAAGGCGACCGATGCCAGCGGCGGCTGTCCGCTGTTCGCCGGCAAGCAGGTCGCCGGCAAGGGCTGGTGCAGCGCGTGGGCGAAGAAGGCCTGACCGGGTGCCTGGGCAGGGCCCGGTGAAGTCAGGCAGGCGGGCGCGCATCCAGGCGCGCCCGCCTGTTTTGCCTTTCAGCGGTCGACCGGCCAGAGGGGCCGGCGTATGCGGCGATAGGGCAGCGTGCGCAGGTCCAGCGCCACCGAGCCCGGCGCGTCCGCGTAGATGACCTTGCGCGCCACGCCCGCGAACGCGGCGTTGAAATGCTGCGCCGACTTGACCACGATCAGCGTCTTGTCCTCGAGCCGGCAGCCCAGCTGCGTGAACACATCGGTGTGCAGGGCCTGCGCGCGCAGCGTGATCAGCACGATCTCGATGCCGTCGGCCTCCACCAGCGCCGCGTTGCCCACCGGCGCCGGCGCTCCCGACAGGCCGGTCATGACCATGTCCGGCACCAGTGCCTTCACCGTGCAATCGAGATCGATCGGGTCGCCCGACATCGGGCTGACCTTGCCGCCGATGCGCAGCGGCAGCCGCGCGCCCGTGCCGGCGCTGAACGCGATGCGCACCGCCACCGGATCCCACAGCGGGCCCAGCGCCACGTTGCGCACGCCGCGCGCATGCAGCCGGCGCAGCAGGAAGGTGGCATCGCCAGCGCCGCCGCCGCCGGGGTTGTCGCCGGCATCGGCAATCACCACCGGCGTGGCGTCGGCGGCCAGCGCCTCGTCGATGGCTTCGTCCGGGCCGGGACAGGCCGGCATGAGCAGTTCACGCAGGCCGGCCAGCTCGGCGGCCAGGCGCTGCGCGAGCCGCTGCGCGGCGGCGCCGTCGCCGTCCGCGTAGACCAGCAGCCTGGTGCCCATGTCGGGCACGTCGCCCCAGGGGAATCCGTGCGCGACGGAGATCGAGAGGATGCCGTCACGGCCTTCGAGCGCCATCAGGCGGTCGACATAGCTGCGCGCCGGTTCCTGGTTGGTGCGGATGGTGACGATCATGCCGCAGTCGGCCACCGCCGCCACCGGCGCGATGCGCCCGGCCACCTGCGCCGCGCACAGGTCCACCAGTTCCAGCGCGCGCTCGCGGATATCGGTGTGCGGATATTCCTTGTAGGCCACCAGGATGTCCGCCTGCGCCACCATGGCCTCGGTGAGGTGGCTGTGTGGGTCGATCTCCGCGCCGATCACCACGCCGGGGCCGGCCAGCGCGCGCACGCGCGCCAGCAGGTCGCCCTCGCAGTCTTCATAGCCATCGGCCACCATGGCGCCGTGCAGGCCCAGCAATACCATGTCCACCGGCAGCGCGCGGCGCAGGTCCGCCAGCAGTTCGTCGCGCAGGGTCTCGTAGGCATGGCGCGTGGTCACGCCGCCCGGCTGCGCGCCGGCGGCCATGCCCTCGATCACTTCCCAGCCATGCTCGCGCGCGCGCTGGCGCGCGGCCCACAGCGGGCCGCTGAACACGGCCATCTCGGGCGGGTGCGTGCCGGCGGGATAGTAGCCGCGGTCGACGAAGGCTTCCAGCGAGGTGGGCAGCGGGGCGAAGGTGTTGGTCTCGGTGGCGAGCGAGCCGGTGAATACGCGCATGGTCACTCCGGGGTCGCGCCCGAGTTGCGCACCACCGCGCCCCACTTGGTGATTTCGGCGGCCACGTGCTGGCGCAGCGCATCGGGGCTACCGCCGCCAGGCGTGGCGACCATCGCGGCGAGCTTCTCGCGCGTGTCCTTCTCGGCCATGATCGCGTTGACCTCCTTGTTGAGCGTGTCGACGACGCCGGCCGGCGTGCCGGCGGGCACGAACAGCGCGTACCACGAGGTGACTTCATACCCCTTCAGGCCGCTGGCATCCACGGTGGGGATCTCCGGCGCGGACGGGTCCCTGGTGGCGCTGGTCACCCCGAGCGCGCGCAGCTTGCCGCTCTTGATCAGCGGGATGACCGACGGCGCGGTGTCGAACATCACCTGCACCTGGCCGGCCATCAGGTCGGTAAGCGCCGGCGCGCTGCCCTTGTACTGTACGTGCTCCATCTGGATGCCCGCCATCATCTTGAACAGTTCCGCGGACAAGCGCGTGGACGAGCCCGCGCCCGAGGAGGCGAAGAAGATCCCCTTCGGATGCGCCCTGGCATAGCTGATGAATTCCGCCACCGTGGTCGCCGGTACCGAAGGGTTCACCGCCATGATGTTGGGAAAGCGCGTGAGCAGCGCCACCGGCGCGAAGTCCTTCTGGAAATCGAACGGCAGTTTCTTGTACAGCGAGACATTGATGGTGCTGGCGTTGGAGCCCAGCAGGATGGTGTAGCCATCGGCGGGCGCGCGCGCCACGCCGGCGGCGGCGATATTGCTGGCGGCGCCGGGCCGGTTCTCGACCACGAAACTCTGCCCGAGCCGCTCGGACAGCCGGTTGGCGACCAGCCTGGCCACGGCATCGGAGGAGCCGCCCGGCGCATAGCCCACCACGATCTTGACCGGCTTGTTCGGGTACGCGCCGTCCGGCGGGGCCGCGCTTGCCGGTTGCGCGCAGAACATGCCGAGGGCCGTGGCGGCCAGGAGGGAAGCAAAGGGTTTCATGAGTGTGGGTGCGAGGAGTTCGTGGCCACTGATTATTCGCAATTCCGGTGTCCTGAATCAATGTAAGCTATCCGGAATTTTGTTGCCTATTTGGCAACGATCGGGCGGCGGCGGACCGGCCCTTGACAGCCCCGGACAGCCCCGGACAGCAGCAACGAAGAGACGCACGGAAAACGAAGTGAACCAGGAGGGAAGCGATGGAGGGAGGGCTGAGCGCGCGGCGCCTGCAGTATTTCTTCGAGGCGGTGACCGCCGGCTCGGTGCGCGGCGCGGCCGAACGGCTGGGCGTGGAGCCATCCATCGTCAGCCGGCAGATCCAGTTGCTGGAGTCCGAACTGGGCGTGGCCCTGCTCGAGCGCAAGGGCAGGGGCATCGTGCCTACCGAGATGGCCTCGATCGTGATGGACCATTACCGGGACCGCCAGGCCAGCGAGCAGGCGATGATGGCGCGGCTCGACGAGGTCAACGGCCTGCAGCGCGGCGATATCCACATCGTCGCCAGCGAAGGGTTTGTCGATATCCTGATGGGCGGGGTGGTGGACGCGTTCTGCCGCGAGTTTCCCGGCGTGCGCGTCTCGCTGCGCGTGGCCGGCGCATCGGACGCGGTGCGCGCCGTGGCGCATGACGATGCGCATATCGGCGTGGTGTTCGGGCCGCCGGCCGATCCTGCCGTGCGCGTGGTCAGCGCGCGCAACCATCCGCTGTGCGTGATCGCCTGGCCGGATCATCCGCTTGCGCGCCAGCGCAGGCGCGCCACGCTCAAGGATGTGGCGCGCTACCCGGTGGCGCTGATGGCGCCAGGGTTCGGCCTGCGCCAGCTGATCCAGATGGCGGAGCTGTCCGAGAACATCGTGTTGACGCCGAGCTTCGTCGCCAACTCCATCGTGACGCTCAAGCGCTACGTGGAATGCCGGCTCGGGCTGACCTTCACCTCGGCGAATTCGGTGGTGAAGGAGGTCGCCCGCGGCGAGCTGGTCGCGCTGCGCACCAGCAATCCGATCTTCGAAGCCGCGCAGTCGCGCTTGCTCGTGCGGGCCAACCGGCCGCCAACCAGCGCGATGCGCGCGATACTCGCGCGCATCGAGGCGTCGGCCCTGTTCGACGGCGGCGGGCGGGCGCCCCGGGCTGGCGTCTAGTCCGGCGTCCAGGTCTTCAGGTCGGTCATCCTGGCTGGCGTGGCGGTCGATGCGGCGACGCCGCTGCCGTTGCCGCCCGATGGCGCCACTGCCGCGCTCGACGTGCCGGCCCCGGGCGAGGGGGCGGCGCCGGTTGTCGGTCCGCTGGTTGCCGGTCCGCTGTTTGCCGGTCCGCTCTTCGATGCGGTCGCGGCGCCATATCCGCTGACGCCGGCGCCGCCGTCCCGCTGCACGCGGATGCTGTTCTGCACCTCGGTCACGCCGAACACATGGTCGGCCAGGTCCTCGATATCGTATTTCTCGCTGCGGCTGCGCACGATCCCGCTCAGCGTGGCCACGCCTGCGGTCACCTCCACGCCGACCTGGCTGACATCCACGCCGCGCGCGTAGGCGAGCTGCTCGCAGATGGCTTCCCGGATGCGCTCGTCGCTGCGCTGGTAGCCCTTGGGGCCCATGCGCCGGGTCGGGGCCTGGCCTTCGCGCCGGGCTTCACGCTCATCGGAGCGGTCGCTGTCGTTGCCGAAGACTTCGCCCACCACCTCGCCTATGCGGCGGCCGAGGTTGTAGAGCGCGCCGTGCTCCTGCCCGCCGTCGCGGAAATCCTCGCGCGGGTCGTCGCGCTCGCCGCGATATCCGCGACGCGGATCGTCATGGTATGCGTCGCCATATTCGTCACGGGATGGCCGGCCATATGCATCGCCGCGCTTGCCGCCGGACTCGCCATACCCGCCGCCTGCCCCGCCGCTTGCCCCGCGGCCATATTCGCCGCCATACCCGCCGGCGTACTCGTCGCCACGCTGGTTGCCGTAGGCACCCCGGTACGGCATCGTGTACCCGTGGCCTTGCCGCTCGCCTTCCGGCGCGTTGCCATAGCCGCCGCGCTCGCCGCGCCCGCCGATATCGCTGAAGTAGCCGCGTGCGGCGTGCCGGCGCATGTCTTCATAAGGCCGGTCGACCTCGCGCAGCCACTCCTGGTCGCGGTTGCCGGATCCGTAGCTCTCGCCCAGCCGCCAGGCCTCCTCGTCGGCGCGGTCGTACTGGCCGTTGAGGCCATAGCGCAGGTCGCTGCGGTATTCGCCGCGGCGCTGGTCTGCCCGCTCGGACGGGTGGTCCGGATAGCTGTCGCGCCCGTATTCGCGCCCGTACTCCTGCCTTTGTTCGCGCCCGTAGCTGCGTTCGTCGCGGGCCGCTCCGCCGTCGCTCAGTTGTCCGGGCGCCAGGCGCTGGCGGCGGCGTTGCGCTTGCCAGTCGTCGGCATCGGATTCGGGCTGCCGTGCATCGCGGTCCGTGCCGCCCTGCTCGTAGCCGCGCCAGGCCTGGCCGCGGCGATAGCGTTCGTTGTAGCGGTCGTCCATGCTTGTCTCCTAGTGTCGGGTTGGCCATGGGCGCGCAAACGACGCGCGCCGCACGGGAACTCCAGAAGAGGCGCAAGAAACGTACCGCCGCCGCGTGGGTGCGGGGCAGGCCACAGGCGCGGGCTGCGGGCGCGCGCGCAAGGCGCGCGAGTGCCTGTACCGGCGGGGGAGATTGGAAGCATTGGCGGGTGCTTGTGTAAATCCTGCGCGATGGCGTGCGCGGATTCGGGCGGGCGATGTGCCTGCCCGGACACCCGGCCGATCGTCAGTGCTGCGATTCGACCTGGCGCTCGGCTTGCCGGCCGCGGCGCACGCTATGGTCGTGCAAGGTGGCTTTCATGCGCAGCAGCGAGGCCGTGAGCGCGGTGCGCTCTTCGCTGCTGAACGGCGCCACCGAGACCGAATGCAGCGCTTTCAGTGCGCTGTAGACGCGGTCTACGCGGGGCAGGGCGGTGGCCGGGACGAAGGGCTGGCCGGCCGGGTCGAAGGCAATCCAGCCATCGGCCTGCAGCGCGCCGAGCATGGGTTCGGATTGCGTGACGGAAATCAGCATCAGCCCGAAATAGGGCGCATGGCGCACGAATTCTTCCTGGCGTATCGCGCGCAGCAGGATCCATCCTGGATAATCGAGACCGACTTCGGAAAGGGTCTGGTCGAGCGCACCCTGCCACTCACGCACGCTCTCCATCAAGGCAAGAAGCACGGACTCAGTCGGTTCTAGAGCCTTAGGCCGCATTGATTTGTCTCCTGTCTTTGGGCATTGCCGCAGACCAGCGCCGGTGCTTGGCCGGCCCGGGCGGCGCGGGAACGCGGCGCTCCTCCTCCCCCCGCGTTTCCTGCGGATGCGACATTAGCAGACAATGATGACAATGGCGCAATCGAGTGCCCGCGTGACGGGCCAAAAAAGGCACGACACTGCGCTTGGCGCACTAAACCAAGGGAAAATCCCAAGCCCGGGCTTGTGCCTGCGGGCTTCACCGCGCCGCGGCGCGGATGTGCCTTCGATCACGCGGGCGCTCAGATTTCGAGCACCAGGCCGGGATCGAACTTCGGATTCTCCAGCTTGCCCTCGCGCGCATAGCCGCGCGGGTTGCACACCACGCGGGTGGCGCCCACCCGATAGTCGAAGCTGTCATGGGTATGGCCATGCACCCACAGCGCGGGCTGCCATGCCTCGATCTCGCGGCTCAGGTCGGAGACAAAGCAGGCGTTGAGCGCGGAACCGGCGAACTGCGGGCTGATGCTCTGCGGGGATGGCGCGAAGTGCGTGATGACCACGGTCTTGCCATCGTGGCCGGCCGCGAAACGCTCGCGCAGCCAGGCCACCGATTCGCGGAACAGGGCCTGGGAAACCGCCGGCGTGAAGCGGTCCTCGAAATCCGGCGCGATACGGATGCGCGAAAAGTCCCGCATCAGCGTCTGGGCGTCGCGCAGCCCTTCCTCGCGCTGCTGTGCGGACGCGAACAGGCTGTAGTCGGACCACAGGGTGCAGCCGAGGAAGCGCACGCCGCCGTGATGCCACTCCGAGCGCTCCAGCACCCGCACGCGCGTGCCGGCCGCGCCTGCGCGCAGGGCGTCCATGGTGGTGGCGAGGTCGCCGCCGTAGAACTCGTGGTTGCCGGCCACGTACAGCGTGGGCACGGGGGCGGCGGCGGCCCAGGCCATGGCTTCCCTGGGGCGCCAGATATCACCGGCCAGCACCATCACATCGACATCCGGGGTGGGGTAGTCCATCGGATGGACGGATAGGTGCAGGTCCGATACCAGGCCAATCTTCACTGGGGTCTCCTTGGTGGCGTTTTTCTTGGGTGTCTCGCTGGGACGCATTATGCCGTTCCGGCGCTAGGTGCGACGGGGCAGGGCGAGCGCGCCTTCAGCAGATATTCGCGTTTTCCCTTATCGTGTCGGCTTGCCGCGGCCTTTGGCCGGTCCAGCGCTGAACCGCGGTCCATGTATCAGACATGGTGGGCGGATGGCGCGCGATGCGCGCGCGCCGCGTCCGAAGCGGTCACGGGCAGAGACAGTGTCGAATTTAGCGGATTCCAACCTCGCAGCGCGCGCAGCGGACGCGCGCATGACATCGATTGAGCGCCGCGGCATGGCCGCCATCCTGCTGGCGGTGTCGCTCGCCACGCTGGATACGGCGATCGCCAACACGGCGCTGCCGGCCATCGCGGCCGACCTGCACGCCACGCCGGCGGCCTCGGTCTGGATCATCAACGCCTACCAGCTCGCGATGGTGGCGACGCTGCTGCCGTTCGCGGCGCTGGGCGGCATCGTCGGGCACCGGCGCGTCTACCTGGGCGGGCTGGTCCTGTTCATCGGCGCCTCGGTGGTATGCGCGCTGGCGTGGTCGCTGCCCACGCTGGCGGCGGCGCGCCTGCTGCAGGGCGTGGGCGCGAGCGCCATCATGAGCGTGAACGCGGCGCTGATCAGCGCGATCTTCCCGCCGCACCGCCTCGGGCGCGGGGTGGGGCTGAACGCGCTGGTGGTGGGGGTGTCGTTCGCGGTGGGACCCACGGTGGCGTCGATCATCCTGTCGCTGGGGCCGTGGCCGTGGCTGTTCGCGGTGAACCTGCCGATCGGCCTGCTGGCGCTGTTCATCGCGTGGCCGTCGCTGCCGCACACCGCGCGCGGCAAGCACCGCTTCGACCGCGTGGCGGCGGGGCTCAACGTGGTCACCTTCGCGGCGCTGATCTTCGCGCTGGGCGAGGGGGCGCAGCGCGCGCCCGTGGGCCAGTCGCTGGCGGCGGTGGCGGTGTTCGCCGTGGCCTTCGTGCTGCTGTTGCGCCGCGAGCGCGGCCACCCCGCGCCGATGCTGCCGGTGGACCTGATGAAGCGGCCGATGTTCGCGCTGTCGACCATGACGGCGATCTGCTCGTTCGCGGCGCAGGGGCTGGCCTTTGTCTCGCTGCCGTTCTTCTTCGAGAGCGTGCTGGGCCGCAGCCCGATCGAAACCGGATTCCTGATGACGCCGTGGTCCGCCGTGGTGGCGCTGATGGCGCCGCTTGCCGGGCGCTTGTCGGACCGCTATCCGCCGGGTCTGCTCGGCGGCGTGGGGCTGGCGGTGATGAGCGCGGGCATGGCGTCGCTGGCCTTGATGCCGGCGCATCCGAGCGCGCTCGATATCGGCATCCGCATGGCGATCTGCGGCGCGGGCTTCGGCTTCTTCCAGTCGCCCAACCTCAAGGCGCTGATGTCGAGCGCGCCGCGCGAGCGCGCTGGCGGCGCCAGCGGCGTGATCGCCACCGCGCGCCTGCTGGGCCAGGCCACCGGCGCGGCGCTGGTGGCGCTGAGCTTCGGCATTGCCGGGCGCCACGGCCCCACGCTGGCGCTGGGGCTGGGCGCGGGCTTCGCTGGCGTAGCGAGCATTGCCAGCGGCCTGCGGCTGATCACGCGCGATCCCGGCACGGCGAAGGCGTAGCCGGCCCGCGGGCCGGCCGCCGCAGTCTGCTCAGAACCCGACGGGTGCGTGCGGCACGTAGGGCGCTTCGAGCGCCTTGATCTCGTCGGCGGTGAGGCCGAGCGACAATGCGGCCACCGCATCTTCCAGATGGTGCGGCCTGGATGCGCCGACGATGGGCGAGGTGATGCCCGGTTTCTGCAGCACCCACGCCAGCGCCACCTGGGCGGCGGGCACGCCGCGCGCCTGCGCGATGGCATGCACCTGCTCCACCACGGCACGGTCCGAGTCCTCGGCGCCGTGGTAGAGCGTATTGCCGAATTCGTCGCTCGCTTCGCGCGCGCTGCCGGCCTGCCAGGGGCGCGTCAGGCGGCCGCGCGCCAGCGGGCTCCACGGCATCACCGCGATCCCCTCGGCCGCGCACAGCGGCAGCATCTCGCGTTCTTCTTCCCGGTTGAGCAGGTTGACATGGTTCTGCATGCTGACGAACTGCGTCCAGCCGTGCAGGCGCGAAGTGTAGATGGCGCGCGAGAACCGCCAGGCGAACATCGATGACGCGCCGATATAGCGGACCTTGCCGGCCTTGACCACGTCGTGCAGCGCTTCCAGCGTTTCCTCGATCGGCGTGTTCGGGTCCCAGCGGTGGATCTGGTAGAGGTCGACGTAGTCGGTGCCAAGCCGGCGCAGGCTGTTGTCGATCTCGGCCAGGATGGCGCGGCGCGACAGGCCGGCGCCGTTGGGGCCGGCGCGCATGCGCCCTTGCACCTTGGTGGCGATCACCACGTCGTCGCGATGGGCGAAGTCCTTGAGCGCGCGGCCCACGATCTCTTCCGAGGTGCCGTCCGAGTAGACATTGGCGGTGTCGAAGAAGTTGATGCCGGCTTCCAGCGCCTGGCGGATCAGCGGGCGGCTGGCTTCCTCGCCCAGCGTCCACGGATGTTTGCCGCGCTCGGGCACGCCATAGGTCATGCAACCCAGGCAAAGCCGCGATACCTTCAGTCCTGTCGAGCCAAACCGCACGTAGTCCATCTTGCCACTCCTTGCCGTTGATCGATGCCATGGATGCCGGCCAGCCCGCGCGGCCGCCGACGCACCCCCGGATGGTATGCGAATCCCCGCATGCCTGCAGGCGGCCGCACGGCGCCCGGGCGATGGCGTCCCCCGGCGCTTTTTCCTCGCGCCGTTGCGGCGTTCCATGGCGTCGTGCATCCGGGCGCATGCCGCGAGAGTAGAATCTCGCCACATTTTTCCGCCCGGCGGAACAACGGATGCACGGAAGACGGGACACAGGGATGGGGAACATGACTCAGGGCAACGCTGGCGCCGGGACGGCCGGCATGGGCGCGGGCGCCGCGCACACCGCGGACATGGCGCACGCCGCGCGCAGCGAGCGGGAACAGGATGCCTATGCACGCAAGGCGGTCATCGCCTCGGCGGTCGGCTACGCGCTGGATGGCTTCGACCTGCTGATCCTCGGCTTCATCCTCAGCGCGGTCTCCGCCGGGCTGGGGCTGACCAGCACCCAGGCGGGCTCGCTGGTGACCTGGACCCTGGTGGGCGCGGTCGCCGGCGGCATCTTCTTCGGCATCCTGAGCGACTATGTGGGGCGGGTGAAGGTGCTGACCTGGACCATCCTGCTGTTCGCCGCCTTCACCGGCCTGTGCGCGCTGGCCCAGGGCTACTGGGACCTGCTGGCCTACCGCACCATCGCCGGCTTCGGCCTGGGCGGCGAGTTCGGCATCGGCATGGCGCTGGCCACCGAAGCCTGCCGGCCTGGCCAGCGGGCGCGTGTCTCTTCCTATGTCGGGCTGGGGTGGCAGGCGGGCGTGCTGGCCGCGGCGCTGCTCACCCCGGTGCTGCTGCCGCATATCGGCTGGCGCGGCATGTTTGCCGTGGGCGTGCTGCCGGCGCTGGCATCCTTCGTGGTGCGGCGCTTTATCGGCGAGCCCGAGGTCTTCGTGCAGGGCAGCAAGGCGCCGCGCAAAGGCAACCCCCTCAAGATGCTGGTGGCCGATGCCGCCACGGCGCGCGCCAGCCTCGGCGTGGTGATCCTGTGCTCGGTGCAGAACTTCGGCTACTACGGGCTGATGATCTGGATGCCGACCTACCTCTCCAGGCAGTTCAACTACTCGCTGACCAAGTCGGCGCTGTGGACGTCGGTGACCATCGTCGGCATGGCGATCGGCATCTGGGTCTTCGGCCAGCTTGCCGACCGCATCGGCCGCCGGCCTACCTTCCTGATCTACCAGGCCGGGTCGGTGGTCATGGTGCTGGTCTACTCGCAACTGGTCTCGCCGTACGCGCTGCTGTTTGGCGGGGCGGTGATGGGGCTGTTCGTCAACGGCATGATCGGCGGCTACGGGGCGCTGATCTCCGAGCTTTACCCGACACAGGCGCGGGCGACCGCCCAGAACGTGCTGTTCAATATCGGGCGTGGCGTGGGCGGCTTCGGCCCGCTGGCGGTGGGAGCGCTGGCGGCCAGCTATTCGTTCGATACCGCAATCGCCGTGCTGGCTTCGATCTATGTGCTGGATATCGTCGCCACGCTGTTCCTGATTCCCGAGCGCAAGGGCGCGGTGCTGGCGTGAAGGGCCGGGGCGCGGCGCGCGTGCAATGCCTTGTCCGCCGCATCCCTGGTCTATACTTGTCAGCATGCTAACAATTTGGTGAGTGGAATGTCTGCAACGAAACGCCAAGCGCCGCGCCCGGCAGCCCAGGCCGAGGCACCGGCCTCACCCGACGCCGATCCGGCCAAGGAGCTCCTGTGGGCACGCCCTGGCTTCCTGGTGCGCCGCCTGCACCAGATCCATGTGGCGATGTTTTTCGAGGAGTGCAAGTCGGCGAGCATCACGCCGGTGCAGTACGCCATCCTGACGGTATTGTCCGTGCTGCCCGGACTGGACCAGACCGCGCTCGGCCAGGAAGTGGGGTTCGACCGCACCACCACCGCCGATGTCGTGCGCCGGCTGGAAGAGCGCGGCCTGCTCGAGCGCAAGGACAATCCGGCCGACCGGCGTACCCGCCACGTGCACCTGACCAAGGAAGGGCAGGCCGTGGTGGCGTCGCTGCGCGCGGACATGGAGCGCGCGCAGGAGCGCATGCTGGCGCCGCTGCGCCCGGCGCAGCGCAAGGTGTTCATGGAGTTGCTGTCCACGCTGGTGGAAGCCAACAACGACTACAGCCGCACGGTGCTGCGCATCTTGTGATGCGCGGCCCGGCGGCCGCGGCTTCGTTGCCGGCCCGGGCAGGGTGGTCTAGACCGGGTACACCAGGTCGTTGGCGATGATGGTGGTGTCGTAGATGACCTGGCGTTCGGCCAGCAGCAGCCCGTCGCCGGCGCGGGCGAAGCGGTCGTGGTAGCTGCCCGCCATGTGGATGGTGGTGGCGCCTTCGACCAGCGTCTGCAGCAACAGGAAGCTGGCCTGGGCGTGGATCGAGCCATCGGCGCTTTCGTCGGTGACGCGTGTATTGGTGACCAGGTGCAGCATATAGCGCGGGGCGAACATCTGGGTGCGGGAGATGGCCACTGCGCGGTCGTGCATCATGCGCCGGCCTTCGGCGTAGACCAGGCCGACCGGCATGTCGAGTTCCGCGTTCTCCCTCGAGGTGACGCGGTAGATGCAGTCCTCGGTGAAGAAGTCCGGCCACGACTCCACCAGGCCGGCGTCGAGCACGGCGCAGTATTCGGCGTGGAAGGCTTCGACCTCCATGCGCAGGGGCAGGGCGCGCGCGGCGGGCAGCGTGCGGGGGCGGTAGAGCGTATGCGTCGTCGGTGTCATGGTGCTCAGAATCCCATCACGCTGCGGTAGTACTGGTACATGGCGCGGATCGCGGATTCCGAGATCAGCGAGTTGGCGGTGCCCACGTGGCCCGGGTCCAGCTTGAGCACGTTGACGTCGCTGCTGGAGCGGCGCACGCCTTCCTGCACGAACTTCATCGCCTCGTTGTCCTCCAGCCCCAGGAAGCCGGCCGGGCCCATCAGGTTGCCCTGGCGCAGGCGGTGGCGGGTCATTTCCTCGGTGTCGTCCTCATAGCCGAACATGGTCCACAGCATCAGCATGCTGTCCGGGCCGTTGGGCACGATCTGGCGCACGCCCAGCGTGTTCATCTCGCGTTGCACGACCAGGTTGGGCCAGATGGTCTGCATCGTCACCGACCACGGCGAATCGAACTCCTTCACGTACTCCAGGAAGCGGTCGTCCTGCAGGCGCATGCCTTCGTGGAAGGAGCGCATTTCCTTCTTGTTCTCCTCGCTCACCGCGGCGTACTTGTCTTCCTTCTTGGCCGAGGCCATGGTGCCGTGGCGGCCGTGCACCGGATCCGCGATCATGGCCGACTCGTTGCCGGCCACCAGCAGGCCGAACACCACCAGGAAGGAGTGCAGCAACGTGGCGTGGTACGGGTCCTTCAGGTTCTCGTGGTACATCTTCCAGTTGCACGGCAGCTCGTTCTTGTAATACCCGAGTATCTTGAGCGGCTTGCCGTTGAAGACCACGTCGAAGTCCTTGCGGATCTCCGGCGTGAGGTATTCCTCGATGCTCTCCATGTCGCTGGCGTACGAGGCGAAGATCACGCCGTTGCGCGTGGTCACGTTGAGCTTGACCAGGCCGTGGTCCTCGTTGCGGAAATCCTTGGGCATGCCGCCGGCGCGGTTCACGCCGCGCTTGAACGGCACGCCCTGCAGGTTGCCCTTGAGATCGTAGGACCACTGGTGGTACGGGCAGACGAATTCCTTGGCGTTGCCCTGGCCATGGCGGCAGAATTCCGCGCCGCGGTGGGCGCAGCGGTTCTCGAAGACATTGATCGAGCCATCCTCGGCGCGCGCCACCACCACCGGCGTTGGCCCCACGTAGGAGCGCTTGAAGTCGCCCGCGGCGGGGATCTCGGCTTCCAGGGCGACGAAGTTCCACGAACGGCCGCGGAAGATCTTCTCCAGTTCGCGGTCGTACACGGCGTTGCTGGTGTACACCCAGTCCGGGATGAAGTGCAGGGCGTCGTCGGGCCATCGGCAGGCGGCCAGTTCGGCATCCTTGGCGCGCGGCGTGCGGTTGATGACCGCATGGGTCTGGTACATGTCTGTTCCTCGTTCAGGATGGGGTTTGGCACGCAGGCGCGGCGGTGGCTTCGCGCACCGCCTGCTTCAGGGGCAGGGTGGTGTCGCAGAGCCGCGCGATATCGCAGGCGGCGCGCGTATCGATCAGGCTGCGCAATTGCCTCAGGTCGCCGCCCGCGTTGACGGCGATGGCATGGCGCAGTCGCGCGCCATCCATGCCAAGCAGCAAGAATTTGTCGTGCTCCGCCGAGGTGCTGCCGCGCAGGGTGTAGTGCAGGTCCGGTGCGAAGGCGCCCAGCATCTGGATATTGCAGCCGAGCTGGTCGGTCCAGAACCAGGGCACGGCGGGCGGCGCGGTGTCCACGCCGAGCATGGCCGCCGCCGCGATGCGGGCCTGCTCGTTGGCGTTCTGCCACGACTCCAGCCGCATCTCCTGGCCGAACAGCGGCTGGTACTGGCTGGCGCAGTCGCCGGCGGCGAACACGCCATGCGCGCTGGTGCGGCACCGGGCGTCGACCCGGATGCCGCCGTTGGTGGCGTGGAGCGCCAGGCCGGCGGCCTGCGCCAGGGCAACTTCGGGCTGCAGGCCGATGGCCACCACCGCCAGCGGTGCCTGCAGGGCGCTGCCGTCCGCCAGCGCCACGCTGACCTGCTGCGCGCCGGTCTGCACCGAGGCGATCGCGCTGCCGAGGCGCAGGTCGATGCCCAAGGCGCGGGCGCGCTCCGCCAGCCAGGCAGAGAACACTGCCGGCACCGCGCGCTGCAGCAGCAGCGCAGCGGCTTCGATCACCGTGACCTGCAGGCCCAGGGCGCGCGCGGTGGAGGCCGTCTCCAGCCCCAGGAAGCCGCCGCCGATCACCAGCAGGCGGCCGCCGGCATGGGCCGCGGCACGCATGGCCGTGCGCAGGCCGCGCGCATCGCCGAGCGAGCGCAGGTAGTGCACGCGCGGCGTGCCTTCGGGCAGGGCGGGCAGGGTGCGGGCGCGCCCGCCGGTGGCCAGCAGGCAGCGGCTGAAGCGGATCGATCCGCCGTCGGCGAGGTGGGCGGTGCCGGTGGCGGGATCGAGCGCGGCAATCGTGGTGCCCAGGCGCAGGTCGATGCCCTGCTCGGCGTAGAAGCCCGCGGCATGCACGCCGATGCGGGCGTCCTGCTCCTCGTCCGCCAGCACGGCTTTCGACAGCGGCGGCCGCTCATAGGGTGCGTGCGCCTCGCCGCCGGCCATGACGATGCCGCCGGCATGGCCCAGCGCGCGCAGCGCGGCAGCCGCGGTGGCGCCAGCCTGGCCGGCGCCGATGATGAGGATGGGGGCGTCGTGTGACATGGCCGCGGGCCTCAGGCTGCCACCAGGACATCGACCATCACGTCGGCGCCTTCGATCCTGACCGGGTAGACGCGGATCGGCTGCGTGGCGGGCGCGCACATGGCCTGGCCGGTGCGGATATCGAAGCGGGCCTGGTGCAGCGGGCATTCGATGCAGCCGTCTTCCAGGTAGCCGTCGGACAGCAGGGCGTACTGGTGGGTGCAGACGTTGTCGGTGACGAAGAACTCGCCTTCGCTGCGGTAGAGGGCCAACTGGGCGTCGCCGAGCGTGAGCGGCATCACTTCGTCGTCCTGAAGCTGGCCGGTGGTGGCAATCTTGGTCCAAGCCATGATGCATCTCCTTTGTTCAGTACACTGAGTATTTATATTCAGTGTACTGATTTAAATTGGCAACTGAATCAGCGTAAACCCTTGGCTAGCCCTCGGGCGTGCCGGCGGAGGCGGAAGCGGCATGGAACGGCGTGTTGCCGCCTGGCGCGCGCGGCCGCGCGGCAGCCGCGCGCCGTGCGAACAAGGCCTGCACTTCGCCCATCACGCCGCGCCGGAAGGTCAGCACGCACACCACGAAGATCAGCCCGGTGACCATGCTGACCGATTCGCCGAGCGTGTTGAACCAGTCCACGCCTGTCAGCGCGGCCAGGCCGCTGCCGAAGTCGCCCAGCTTGTTCTCCACCGCGACGATCACCAGCGCGCCAAGCACCGGCCCGGACAAAGTGCCCATGCCGCCGACCAGCGTCATCAGGATGACCGAGCCCGACATGGCCCAGTGCACATCGGTCAGGGTGGCAAAGCCGAGCACCAGCGTCTTGAGCGCGCCGGCCAGTCCGGCCAGCGCCGACGACAGCACGAAGGCCAGCAGCTTGACGCGGTCGGTGTCGTAGCCAAGCGAGATGGCGCGCGGCTCGTTTTCCTTGATGGCGCGCAGCACCTGCCCGAACGGCGAGTTGACCACGCGCGCGATCAGGGCCAGCGCGGCTACCGTGACGGCCGCCGCCACGTAGTACATGGAAAGGTCGTTGTCGAGCGGCAGCAGGCCGAACAGGCGGCCGCGTGGCACGCCTTGCAGGCCGTCCTCGCCGCCGGTGACCGGCGCCTGCAGGCAGAAGAAGTAGAACATCTGCGCCAGCGCCAGCGTGATCATGGCGAAGTAGATGCCCTGGCGCCGGATCGCCAGCGCGCCGAAGGCCAGGCCGAGCAGCGCGCCGAACGCGGTGCCGGCCAGCAGGCCCAGCTCCGGCGTGACCTGCAGCGATTTCATGAGGTAGCCGCAGGCATAAGCCGCGCCGCCGAAGAAGGCGGCGTGGCCGAACGACAGCAGGCCGGTGAAGCCCAGCAGCAGGTTGAAGGCGCAGGCAAACAGCGCGAAGCACATCAGCTTCATCGCCAGTACGGGGTAGGCGCCGAGGAAGGGCGCCAGCGCCACGGCCGCCAGCAGCGCGGCCAGGACCAGTCTTGCGCGTGAATCGTTGCTCATCATTTTTCCTTTCCGAACAGGCCGGCGGGGCGCACCATCAGCACGCACACCATGGCGACGAAGACGACGGTGGCCGAAGCCTCCGGATAGAACACCTTGGCCAGCCCTTCGAGCACGCCCAGGCCCAGGCCGGTGAAGATCGAGCCGAGGATCGAGCCCATGCCGCCGATCACCACGACGGCAAAGACCGTGATGATCAGGTTCTGCCCCATCAGCGGCGACACCTGCATCACCGGTGCCGCCAGCACGCCGGCAAAGGCGGCCAGCCCCACGCCGAAGGCGTAGGTCAGCGTCACCAGCAAGGGCACGTTGATGCCGAATGCCTCCACCATGCGCGGGTTTTCGGTGCCGGCGCGCAGGTAGGCGCCCAGGCGTGTCTTCTCGATCACGAACCAGGTGGCGAAGCACACCGCCAGCGAGGCCAGCACCACCCAGGCGCGGTAGTTGGGCAACACCATGAAGCCGAGGTCGCTGGCGCCGCCGAGCGCGTCCGGCGTGGCGTACGACAGGCCGGACACGCCGTAGCCGGAGCGCACCAGTCCCTCGATCAGCAGCGCGATGCCCAGCGTGAGCAGCAGGCCGTAGAGGTGGTCGAAGCGATAGAGCCGGCGCAGCATGGTGCGTTCCAGCGCCACGCCGAGCGCGCCGGTGACGAGCGGGGCGAGCAGCAGCATCAGCCAGTAGTTCAGCCCGAGGTATTGCAGCCCGGCCCAGGCCAGCATCGCGCCCAGCATGAACAGGGCGCCGTGGGCGAAGTTGATGACGTTGAGCAGGCCGAAGATCACGGCCAGGCCCAGGCTGAGGATGGCGTAGAACGAGCCGTTGACGAGGCCGAGCAGCAACTGGCTCAGCAGCGCGGGCATGGGAATGCCAAGTAATTCCATAAGGGGTCTTCCTGGGGAGCTTGTATCGGGGAGGGCGAGGCGGCGCGCGGGCGCCGCCGCCGTTGAAGCGGGCCGCCTTACACGCCGAGCAGGGCGTTGAGCGTGGGCATCTTGCGTTCGAGCGCCGCGGCATCGAAGGACTCCACCATGCGCCCGTGCTCCATCACGTAGAAGCGGTCCGCGAGCGGCGCCGCGAAGCGGAAGTTCTGCTCCACCATCACGATGGTGTAGCCGCGCTTCCTGAGCGTGGTGATCATCCGCGCCAGCGTCTGCACGATGACCGGCGCAAGGCCTTCCGAGATCTCGTCGAGCAGCAGCACGCTGGCGCGCGTGCGCAGGATGCGGGCCACCGCCAGCATCTGCTGCTCGCCGCCGGACATGCGCGTGCCCTGGCTCTTGCGGCGCTCCCACAGGTTGGGGAACATGGCGTAGATCTCGTCCAGCGGCATCGGCTCGCGGCCGCCGGCCGCGCCGGTCTCCTTGAAAACGGGCGGCAGCAGCAGGTTCTCCTCGCAAGACAGGCTGGAGAAGATGGCGCGCTCCTCCGGGCAGTAGCCAAGGCCCAGCGGCGCGATACGGTGCGTCTTCATGCCGATGGTCTCGGTGCCGTTGACGCGCACCGAGCCTTTGCGCGCGCCGACCAGTCCCATGATGGCGCGCATGGTGGTGGTGCGCCCGGCGCCGTTGCGCCCCAGCACGGTGACCACCTCGCCCGGCTGGACGGTGAGGTCCACGCCGTGCAGGATGTGCGATTCACCGTACCAGGCGTGCAGGTCCTTGATGTCGAGGGCGGGGGTGGGGCGGCTCATTGCACCGTCTCCGCCGTCGTGCCCATGTAGGCCTCCATCACCTGCGGGTTGCGCGTCATTTCGTCGTACGAGCCTTCGGCCAGGATGGCGCCACGCTGGAGCACCGTGATGCGGTCCGCGATGGAGGACACCACGTTCATATTGTGCTCGACCATCAGCACCGTGCGTCCGGCGGACACCTGCTTGATCAGGGCGGTCACGGTTTCCACGTCTTCGTGGCCCATGCCCTGGGTGGGCTCGTCGAGGAGCATGAGTTCGGGGTCCATGGCCAGGGTGGTGGCGATCTCCAGCGCGCGCTTGCGGCCGTAGGCCAGCTCGGCGGTGGGCAGGGCGGCGAAGCTCTCCAGGCCGACCGCGCGCAGCAGGGCCAGCGCGCGCTCGTTGAGTTCGTCCAGCGCGCGCTTGCTCTTCCAGAAGTGGTAGGTCGTGCCCAGCTTGCGCTGCAAGGCCACGCGCACGTTCTCCATCACCGTGAGCTGCGCAAACACCGCGGAGATCTGGAACGAGCGGATCACGCCCTGGCGGGCAACCTGCGCCGGCCGCTCGCGCGTGATGTCCGCGCCGTTGAACAGGATCGCGCCGGCGGACGGCGCATGGAACTTGGTCAGCAGGTTGAAGCAGGTGGTCTTGCCGGCGCCATTGGGCCCGATCAGGGCATGGATGGCGCCGCGCCGCACGCGCAGGTTCACCTGGCTGACCGCGGTGAAGCCCTTGAACTCCTTGGTCAGCCCGCGCGTTTCCAGGATCACGTCGGACTGGCTCATGCAGGATCCTTGCTCTTGTCGTTGCGTGCCTCCATGCCCTTCTTCAACAGCGGGCACTCGCTTGCGGACAGCGGGCGGAAGGCCGAGTCGCCCGGGATGGTGCCGATGTACTTGACCAGGTCCCACGGGCCCTTGGATTCGGCCGGCGACTTGGCCTGCGCCAGGTACATGTCGTGCACCATGCGGCCGTCGGCGCGCACCTTGCCGCCATGCACGAAGTCGTCGTTGACGGCGAGCGCGCGCATCTTCTCCGCCACCGCCGGGCCGTCCACGGTCTTGGCTGCCTCGACCGCCTTCAGGTAGTGCAGCACGCCCGAGTAGACGCCGATCTGGCCGTGCGTGGGGTAGGCCTTGTGCTTGGCGTAGAAGCGCTCGACGAAGGCTTTCGACCTGGCGTCCAGGTCGGTCTTGAACGGGTCCACGTAGGTCAGCCCCTGCGCCACGCTGGGGCCGAGGCTCTTGAGGTCGGTGATGAAGGTGGACGGCGTGATCACGGTCTGCCCGCCCTTGATCAGGCCGAATTCGCCGGCCGCCTTGACGCCGTTGATCATGTCGTTGCCGGCGTTGGCCAGCACCACCACCTTGGCCTTGGAGGCGGAAGCCGCCACGATGGGGCTGCTGAAATCGCTGGCGTTGAGCGGGTGCTTGGTGCTGCCCACGTTCTTGCCGCCGCTGGCGTCCACCTCCTTGCGGAAGTCCGACTCCAGCGACTGTCCCAGCGCGTAGTCCACGGTGATGTAGTACCAGGTGCCCTTGCCCTGCTCGATCAGGCGCTTGACCAGCGGCGCCGACACCGAATACGTGTCCCAGCCCCAGTGGAAGCCGGTGGGCGAGCAGTTCTGGTTGGTCAGCGCCATGGCGCCGCCGGTGGAGACGATGTTGATCTTCTGCTTCTGCTTGGCGATCTCCTGCACCGCCAGCGCGGTGGAGGAATTGGGGAAATCGATCACCATGTCCACGCCGTCGGTGTCGAACCAGCGCCGCGCCAGCGACGAGGCGATGTCGGCCTTGTTCTGGTGGTCGCCCGACAACACCGTGACCGGCTTGCCAAGTGCCTTGCCGCCGAACTCGTCCACCGCCATCTGCGCGGCCAGCACCGAGCCGCGGCCGGAGAGGTCGGCGTAGGAGCCGGACATGTCGGTGATTACACCCACCTTGACGCCGTTGGCGTCGGCCCACGCGGCGGTGCTGCACAACAGCCCGACCAGGGCCGGCAGCAGGGCGGGAATCACGGTGAGGCGGGATGCTGCATGCAGAGACTTCATGGGCTTCATGGGGGCGCTCCAGACAGGTTTCAAGGGAAGGTGGGCATGCTGTCCCGCACCGTTTTCCTGCGCGGCCCGCGCTGCGGGCCTTGCCTTGGTGCATCGATCAGCATGCTGATTAATAATGCAGTGTACTGAGCAAATTCCGGGCCATGCGGCGCGGGTCGTGAATCGGTTTCGGGCCTTGGCCGCGCTTCAGGTATCCAGGTCGCGCCCGCGGGTTTCCGGCACGAACAGCATGCCGATCACGAAAGCCAGTGCCGCGATCGAGACCGGATACCACAGGCCGAAGTAGACATTGCCGCTGGATACATTCATCGCCGTCACCACGAAGGAGAGCATGCCGCCCACCCAGCCGGCGCCGAGGTGGAAGGGCAGCGACAACGAGGTGTAGCGGATGCGGGCCGGGAACAGTTCCACCATGAAGGCCGCCAGCGGCCCGTACACCATGGCGAGGAACAGGATGGGGATCAGCAGCAGCAGGAACAACATCGGCCGGTTGATGGCGGCCGGGTCGGCGCGCTCCGGCCAGCCGGCCGCCACCAGGGCCTGCTTGATGGCGGCCCTGTCGAAGTCCTGCAGGACCTGGCCTCCGACCCGCAGTTCGGGCGCCGGCCGAGCGTCGTCCTGCGTGAACTCGTAGCCCACGCCGAGATCGGTCAGGTAGCCCTTGACCTTGTCGCAGGCCGACACCGGCTCGGCGAACAGGCGGAAATGGCAGTCGCCGGCGCGCAGCTGCACGGCGTTGCGCTGCTGGAACTGCTCCAGCGCCGGGTTGGCATAGTGCGTCAGTCCCTTGAAGATGGGCTGGGTGCCCAGGGCGGCCAGCAGGCAGGCGGCCATCATGATGTGCTTGCGGCCGATCCGGTCCGACAGCCAGCCGAAGAACAGGTAGCAGGGCGTGGCGACCACCAGCGCGATGCCGATCAGCATGTGTACCAGCTCCAGCGGCACATGCAGCGTCTTGTTGACGAAGAACATGGTGTAGAAATGCCCGGTGCCGAAGATGGCGCCAAGCCCGGCCGACACCACGAACAGCAACAGCACGTACTTCAGGTTCGCCCAGTTGGTGAAGCTGTCGAGGATGGGCGATTTCGAGGTGTTGTTGCCGGCCTTCATGCGCGCGAAGATCGGCGATTCGTGCAGCTTGCCGCGGATGTAGACCGACACCACCAGCATGACGAAGGACACCAGGAAGGGCAGGCGCCACCCCCATTCGCGGAACTGCGCCTCGCTCAGGAAGGTCTTGAGCAGGTACACCACCAGCAGCGAAGAGAGCAGGCCGAGCGTGGCCGTGGTCTGCAGCGAGCTGGTGTAGAGCCCGCGCTTTTCCATCGGCGAGTGCTCCGCCACGTAGGTGACCGCGCCACCCACCTCGCCGCCCAGTGCCAGGCCCTGCAGCAGCCGCAGGGACACCAGCAGGATGGTGGCGGTGATGCCGATGTGCCCGTAGGTGGGCAGCAGGCCCACGCCGACCGTGGCAATGCCCATCAGCAGGATGGTGACCAGGAAGGTGTACTTGCGCCCGATCAGGTCGCCCAGGCGGCCGAACAGCAGGGCGCCCACGGGTCGCACCAGGAAGCCCGCGCCGAAGGTGGCCAGGCTGGCGAGGAAGGCAGCGGTCTCGTTGCCGGGCGGGAAGAACAGTGCGCCGAAATAGACCGCGAGCGCGGCGTAGATGTAGAAGTCGTACCACTCCATCAAGGCCCCGAAGGAGGACGCAAGGATCACCTTGCGCTCCTCCCGGGTCATGCCTTGCGTGCGCGCGGCGGTGCCGTCGCTGGTGAGGCTTGCTGTCATGGTCGTACTCTCCGGGGGCGTCGCAGCCGTGCTGTCGTGCTTTGCTCTACACTGTCAGCATGCTGATTAATTTCGATCAGTGTACTGATCAGAATTTGTGAGTGTTATGAGGGTTAACCCCTCGCCGTCACGGTCTGGACATTCGATATCGCGGTTGCTATGCTAAAAATACTCAGCATACTGATCAATTAAGCGGAAAGCCCGTGAAAGACGCCTTCGCTGCGATGTCACAGGCCTTGCGCATGCCCGCCCCCACCACCCTCAGGAGCCGTCCCAGCATGACGAGAATCCGCAAGATCGCCCTCGAAGAACACTTCATGACGCCGGATTTCCAGGCCTATTCGAAGGGCTATCTCCAGCATATCGATGCCGCAGTCATGGCCGACCTTGCCAGGCGCCTGGCCGATTTCGACGATATCCGCATCGGCGAGATGGACCGCGCCGGCATCGATATCACCGTGCTTTCGCAGACCGGCCCGGGCGTGCAGGCCGAAGCCGACCACGCCGCCGCGGTGCGCCGCGCGCAAGAGAGCAACGATTTCCTGGCGGCGCAGATCGCGCGCCATCCCACCCGTTTCGCCGGCTTCGCCGCGCTGCCCATGCACGATCCGCGCAAGGCCGCGCAAGAGCTGGAACGCGCGGTCACGCAGCTCGGCTTCAAGGGCTCGCTGGTCAACGGCCACACGCAGGGGGTCTACTACGACGACCCCGCCTACGACGCCTTCTGGGAACGCATGCAGGCGCTCGACGTACCCATGTACCTCCACCCCACCGATGCCTACGTGGCGCCGCACGTGTACTCGGGCCATCCCGAGATGGCCGGTGCGTCCTGGGGCTGGGGCGTGGAAACCGCGGGCCATGCGCTGCGCCTGCTGTTCGGCGGCGTGTTCGACCGCTTCCCGCGCCTGAAGATCATCCTCGGCCACATGGGCGAGGGTCTGCCGTACCAGCGCTGGCGCTTCGACAGCCGCTTCGCCGTCTACTCGCACGGCATCAGGCTGGCGCGCGCGCCTTCCGAATACATCGGCAGCAATATCGTCATCACCACTTCCGGCGTGTGCTCGCCGGCCGCGCTGGCCGGCGCCATCGGCGAGATGGGCGCCGACGCCGTGCTGTTCTCGGTCGACTATCCCTACGAATCCACCGCCATCGCAGCCGATTTCATCGAGCAGGCACCGATGGACGAAGCGACCCGCCGGCTGGTCTGCCRCGGCAACGCCGAGCGCCTGCTCAAGCTTTGAACACCGACTTCCCTTCCTTTTCATAACGGAGCGCCCCCGTGCAAAAGACTTTCCGGATCGGCCAGATCGTGCCGAGTTCCAACACCACGATGGAAACCGAGATCCCCGCCATGCTGACCGCGCGCCAGCTGGTGCGGCCCGAGCGGTTCACGTTTCACTCCAGCCGCATGCGCATGAAGAAGGTGGTCAAGGAGGAGCTGGCGGCGATGGATGCCGAGTCCGACCGCTGCGCGGTCGAGCTCAGCGATGCGCGCGTCGATGTGCTGGGCTATGCCTGCCTGGTGGCGATCATGGCGATGGGACACGGCTATCACCGCGTCTCGGAGAAGCGCCTGCAGGCCCATACCGCGGCCAACGGCGCCGATGCCCCGGTGATCACCAGCGCCGGCGCGCTGGTCGATGCGCTCAAGGTGATCGGCGCGAAGCGCATCGCGCTGGTGGCGCCGTACATGAAGCCGCTCACGGAACTGGTGGTGGACTACATCCGCAACGAAGGCTACGAGGTGGTGGACTGGCGCGCGCTGGAAATTCCCGACAACCTCGAAGTGGGCCGCCATGATCCCGCGAAGCTGCCGGGCATCGTCGCGCAGATGAACACGAAGGACGTGGATGCCATCGTGCTGTCCGCCTGCGTGCAGATGCCGTCGCTGCCGGCCGTGGCCAGGGTGGAAGCCATGACCGGCAAGCCGGTGATCACCGCCGCCATTGCCACCACCTACGCCATGCTCAGGTCGCTCGACCTGGAGCCGGTGGTGCCCGGCGCGGGCGCGCTGCTGTCCGGCGCGTATTGAGCGCGGGCACAGGGAGCCAAGCGATGACCAATCTTGTCTGCGGCGGCAATGTCCAAGCCAATGGCATCCGCCAGCACTACCTGCGCTACGGTGGCAGCGACGGCGCGCGCGCACGGCGCGACCCGGTGATCGTGGTGCCGGGCATCACCAGCCCGGCCATCACCTGGGGCTTTGTCGGCGAGCGCCTGGGCGAACAGTTCGATACCTACGCCCTCGACGTGCGCGGCCGCGGCCTGTCGTCCGCGGGCGATACGCTCGACTACAGCCTCGATGCGCAGGCGGCCGACCTGCTGGCCTTTGCCGAAGCACTCGGTTTGCAGCGCTACAGCGTGCTGGGCCACTCCATGGGCGCGCGCATCGGCATCCGCGCCGCGCGCAGCCGGCCGGCTGCGCTGGCGCGCCTGGTGATGGTGGACCCGCCGGTGTCCGGCCCGGGCCGCCGCGAGTATCCCGCGCAACTGGCCTGGTACGTGGATTCGATGGCGGTGGCGCGCCACGGCGTGGATGCGCACACCATGCGTCGCTTCTGCCCCACCTGGACCGAAGCGCAGCTCGCGCTGCGCGCCGAATGGCTGCACACCTGCGACGAGCGCGCGGTGCTCGCCAGCTTCCAGGGCTTCCATATCGACGATATCCACGCCGATGTGCCGCGCATCGCGGTCCCGACGCTGCTGATGACGGCGGGGCGCGGCGACGTGGTCCGCCCGGGCGATATCGCGGAGCTGCGCGCGCTGCTGCCGGCGCTGCAGACCAGCCATGTGCCCGGCGCAGGCCACATGATCCCGTGGGACGACGAGGAAGGCTTCTACGGCGCACTCGGCGATTTCCTTGGCGCCGGGCTTGGCTCCCCAAGCGCTGCCGCAGCCTGAGCCGCCCCCAACCGCAGAGAACGAACATGCCAGTCAGCGATCACGCCCTTATCCAGGCCTGGAAACAGGTCCTCACGCTGTCCCGCCTCGAAGCCGGGCAGACCGTCACCATCCTCACCAGCGCGGCCACGCATCCGCAAACGCTGTCGTGCGCGCTGGTCGCCACGCAGGCCATGGGCGCCATCGTCAACCGGCTCGACCTGCCGCCGGTCAACGGCGACAAGGCCCTGAGCCGCGATCCGCTGGCTTACCTTGGCACCACGGCGCTCACCGGCAACCGCGCCGCCATCGCCGCGCTCAAGGAGAGCGACCTGGTGCTGGACCTGATGACGCTGCTGTTCTCGCCCGAGCAGCACGACATCCTCAAGACCGGCACCAAGATACTGCTGGCCGTGGAGCCGCCCGAAGTGCTGGTGCGCATGGTGCCCACCGAGGCCGACCGCGAGCGCGTGGCCAGCGCCAACGCGCGCCTGTCGCGCGCGAGGGAGATGCATGTGACCTCCGCCGCCGGCACCGATCTGCGCTGCCCGCTCGGTGAGTTCCCCGTCATCAGCGAGTATGGTTTCGTCGATGAGCCCGGGCGCTGGGACCACTGGCCCAGCGGCTTCGTGCTGACCTGGCCCGACGAAGGCGGCGCCAGCGGCCGCATCGTGCTCGACCGCGGCGACATCCTGCTGCCGCAGAAGGGCTATGTGGCGGACCGCGTGGAGCTGACCGTGGAGAACGGCTTCGCCACGCGCATCGAGGGTGGCCTGGACGCCGAGCTGCTCAACGACTACATGGCCTCGTTCAACGATCCGCAGGCCTATGCCATCGCGCATATCGGCTGGGGCCTGCAGCCGCGCGCACGCTGGTCCACGCTCGGCCTGTATGACCGCGAGGCCTCCATCGGCATGGACGCGCGCGCCTACGAGGGCAATTTCCTGTTCTCGCTCGGCCCCAACAACGAAGCCGGCGGCAGCCGCACCACCGCCTGCCATATCGATATCCCGCTGCGCCATTGCACCGTGCGCCTGGACGGCGAGGAAGTGGTCAGGCAAGGCAAGGTATTGGACGGATGGACATCGCAATGACCGCAATGACTGTAATGACTGCAAGCACCACCGCGCACAGCGAACTCCCCACCTACGCGCGCCAGGGCTTCGGCACGCAACTGCCGTTGCAGGCGCCCGTGGGCCTGCTGATCGTCGACTTCGTCAACGGCTTTGCCGATCCGGCCGTGTTCGGCGGCGGCAACATCGCTGCGGCGATCGCCAATACGGTGCCGCTGCTGGCGGCGGCGCGCGCGCAGGGCTGGGCCGTGGCGCACAGCCGCATCGTCTTTGCCGACGACGACGGCGACCACAATATCTTCACGCTCAAGGTGCCCGGCATGCTCACGCTCAAGGAGCATGCGCCGGCCAGCGCCATCGTGCCGCAGCTCGCGCCGCGCGCGGGCGAGCTGGTGGTGCGCAAGACCGTGCCGTCCGCCTTCTTCGGCACCGGGCTGGCGGCGTGGCTGACGCAGCGCGGCGTGCGCACCTTGCTGGTGGCCGGCGCGGTGACCAGCGGCTGCGTGCGCGCCAGCGTGGTGGATGCCATGTCGCACGGCTTCCGTCCGCTGGTGGTGTCGGATTGCGTGGGCGACCGCGCCCTGCAGCCGCACGAGGCCAACCTGTTCGATATGGAGCAGAAGTACGCGGCAGTGATGCCGCGCGAACAGGCGCTGGCCGCACTGGCCGCGCTGTGAGCGGCGGCGGGATCGGCTGAAGTCCCGATTGACGCGTGCCGCACGCTTCGCCAATCTGGCGATAAGTTCAGTGCACTGAATATGTGCGCTGCGGGGCGTACGGAAATTGCTTTGGAGGCCTCCTTTGGAGGCCGCATCAGGCTTCTTCCGGTTTCCCGGCCTGGTCGCGATCCACGAACCCCACAAACAGCCCCGGCGGCCACCCAGGCGGCAATGCCGGACTGAATAATGTATGGACAAAGACGACATGGACAAGCAAGGAGCGCACGCCAGCCAGGGCGGCGGCGGTGATCACAGCGATCACGGCGATCACGGTGGCCGCGGCGGGCAAGGCGTCGGCGCGCGCGTGGCGCGCAAGGAAGATGCGCGCCACCTGCACGGCAAGGGCCGCTTCGTGGCCGATATCGCCATGCCGGGCCTGCAGGAAGTGGCCTTCCTGCGCAGCCCGATGGCGCATGCGCGCCTGCTCTCGGTGCGCAAGCCGCAGGGCATGGAGGCATCCGTGATCGTGCGCGAAGACATGCAGGGCGCGCGCGATATCGTGGCGGACTCTGCTTTCCCGTCGTACCAGCCCTCCGCGCAGCCGCCGCTGGCGGCCGGCAAGGTGCGCTTCGTCGGCGAGCCGGTGGCGATGGCCTTCGCGCCCACGCGCGCCGAGGCCGAGGACATCGCCGAGGCCATCGTCGCCGAGCTGGACGAACTGCCGGCGCTGACCGACGTGGAAGGCGCCCGCCAGGCCAGCGCCACCGCGCGCGTGCACGAACACTGGAAGGACAACCACTTCCTCACCCTCAGCGCCGACAAGAACTTCGACGCGCTGAGCCGCACCGCCACGGTGGTGGTCAGCCGCAAGATCGACCTGGCGCGCCAGTGCATGGTGCCGATGGAAGGCAAGGCCGTGCTGGCCTACTGGGACCACCAGTTCGACCAGCTCATCGTCTACAGCGCCACCCAGGTGCCGCACATGATCCGCACCGTGCTGAGCCATTGCCTCGGGCTCGAGCAGGAAAAGGTGCGCGTGATCTCGCCCGACGTGGGTGGCGCCTTCGGCTACAAGTGCGTGTTGCAGCAGGAAGAGCTGTGCATCGCCTGGCTGGCCATGACCTACCGCAAGCCCTTCCGCTTTATCGAGGACCGCCGCGAGCACCTGACCGCCGGCGCCAACTCGCGCGAGCACCACTACGAGGTGACCGCCTATGCCGATGCGCGCGGCCGCCTGCTGGCGCTGGACGCGAAGATCGCCATCGACGGCGGTGCCTACTCGGTATGGCCCTTCACCATCGGCCTCGAGCCCGGCCAGGCCATCGGCAACCTGCCCGGGCCCTATGCCTTCGACGGCTACCGCTGCATCACCGAGTGCGTCGCCACCAACAAGCCGGGCTTCGTGCCCTACCGCGGCGTGGCGCGCACCGGCGTGTGCTTTGCCATGGAGCTGCTGATGGATGCGCTGGCGCGCGAGGTCGGGCGCGAGCCGTGGGAGATCCGCTGCGAGAACCTGGTGCAGCCCGAGGCCATGCCCTACGTCAACGTCACCAACAAGCACTTCGACGGCGGCGACTACCCGGCCAGCGTGCGCAAGGCCGCGGAAATGATCGGCCTGGCGCGCGTGCGCGAGCGCCAGCGTGCCGGCCCTGACGGCGCGCGCTACCTGGGCGTGGGCTTCGGCACCTACACCGAGCAATCGGCGCACGGCACCTCGGTGTTCGCCGCCTGGGGCACGCCGGTGATTCCGGGCTTTGACTCCGCCACCGTGCGTATCACGCCCGATGGCGGCCTGGAAGTGCGCGTGGGCGTGCATTCGCACGGGCAGGGCATGGAGACCACCTTCGCCCAGATCGCGCACGAGATCCTCGGCATCGACGTGGCGCGGGTCAAGGTGGTGCACGGCGACACCGGCATCACGCCGTTTTCCACCGGCACCTACGCTTCGCGCTCGCTGGTGATGTCGGGCGGCGCGGTCTCGCGCGCCTGCAAGGCGCTGGTGCCGCGCCTGCTCAAGATCGGCGCGCACATGCTGCAGCAGCCCGAGCACGAGGCGGCGCTCGGCAGCGGGGCGGTGAAGGCCGGCGATGCGGCCGTGGCCATCGCCGAGATCGCCAATGCCTGGTACATCAACCCCCAGCGGCTGCCCGCGGATGTGGACCCCGCCGGGCTGGAAACCACCATGGGCTACAAGCCCGGGGTGGATACCGGCAGCTTCACCTACTCCACGCACGCCGCGCTGGTCGAGGTCGACATCGACTCCGGCCACGTGGAGATCCTGGACTACGTGGTGGTGGAAGACTGCGGCACCATGGTCAACCCGATGGTGGTGGAAGGGCAGACCTACGGCGGCGTGGCGCAGGGCATCGGCACCGCGATGTTCGAGGAGATGCGCTACGACGGCAACGGCCAGCCGCTGGCCTCCACGCTGGCCGACTACATGCTGCCCGGGCCCACCGAGATCCCGTCGATCCGCATCCATCATTTCGAGACGCCGTCGCCGCACACCGAGTTCGGCGCCAAGGGCATGGGCGAGGGCGGTGCCATCGCGCCGCCGGCCGCCATCTTCAACGCGGTCAACGATGCCCTTGGCCAGTTCGGCGTGGAGCTGCTGGAAACGCCGCTCACGCCGCGCAAGGTGCTCGAAGCGCTGGCGCGCGCGGAGCAGCAGGCGCCGCGCAGAACCGCGCCATCTCCGCAACCCGTGCCGGCGAGGGAGGCGGCCTGACCATGAAAGCAGCTGCATTCACCTATCACGCGGCCCCCACGCTGGCCGCCACCTGCGCCGAACTGGCGCAGCGCACCGACAACGCCAAGGTCATGGGCGGAGGCCAGTCGCTGGGCCCCATGCTCAACCTGCGCCTGACCCGGCCCGACACCATCTATGACCTGTCGAAGCTCGAAGAGCTGCGCACGGTCGGGCCGCAGGGCCAGCGTGTGCGTATCGGCGCGGCGGTCACGCACGCGCAGATCGAGGACGGCGTCTTCGCCGAGCTGCGCGGCGCCATGCTGCAGTCCGTGGCGCGCGGCATCGCCTACCGCGCCATCCGCAACCGCGGCACCATCGGCGGCAGCCTTGCCCATGCCGATCCCGCCGCCGACTGGGTGGTGGCGCTGACCGCGCTGGGCGCCGATATCGAGCTGGCCAGCGCGGCCGGCACACGCATGGTGCCGATGACGCAGTTCATGCTGGGCGCCTACACCACCGCGCTTGGCGAGGGCGAGGTCATCGCCGCCGTGCACGTGCCGCGCCAGGGCGATGGCGCGCGCTGGGGATACCACAAGCTGTGCCGCAAGACCGGCGAGTTCGCCGAAGCCAGCTGCGCCGCGTATTTCGATCCTTCCGCGCGCTTCGCCCGCATCGTGCTCGGCGCGCTCGACGGCGCGCCCGCGCTGCTGCCCGGGCTGGCGCGCGAGGTCGCCACGCGCGGTCCAGCCGCGCTGGACGCGCAGGCCATCGCTGCCGCCGTGGCCCAGGCCACGCCAGGCAAGGACGCGATCGACCGCAAGCTCTACTGCACCGCGGCGACGCGCTGCATCGAACAACTTTTCAACTGAGGGCCGCAGTGGAAACCATTGCACTGACCATCAACGGCCGCGCCGCCAGCGGTGCCTGCGCGCACCGTACCCACCTGGGCGACTTCCTGCGCGACGGCCAGGGCCTTACCGGCACCCACCTCGGCTGCGAGCACGGCGTGTGCGGCGCGTGCACCGTGCTGGTGGACGACAAGCCGGTGCGTTCCTGCATCACCTTCGCCGCCGGCTGCGCCGGCAGCAAGGTGGTGACCATCGAAGGCTATGACGAAGATCCCGTGATGCGCGAACTGCGCGTGGCCTTCAACCAGCATCACGCGCTGCAATGCGGCTACTGCACGCCCGGCATGCTGGCCACCGCGCGCGATATCGTGCTGCGCCTGCCGCATGCCGACGAGGCCACCATCCGCCACGAGCTGTCCGGCAACCTGTGCCGCTGCACCGGCTACATGGGCATCGTGGCCGCGATCCGTTCCGTGCTGGCGCAGCGGCAGCCACCCGCCGCGGCAAACGCAGCGCAGGCGGCACCAGGGGGCACGCCCCGCGGCTTCGCCTGTTTCACGCCGGACGCCGATGGCGCCGCGGTCGCCGCGGGTGCGGCCCCGGCCCCGGAAGAGTCGGGGCGCAGTGCCGACAAGAAGGGCTGGTCGCGCATCGACGGCGGCTTCAAGGTGCCGTTCCCGGTCGACGACGTATGGCGCTTCATGGCGGACTTGCCGGCCGTGGCGAGCTGCCTGCCTGGCGCCGCGCTGACCGAGCAGGACGGCGAGCGCGTCAAGGGCCATGTGGCCATCAAGTTCGGCCCCATGGCCGCGCGCTTCAACGGCGCCGCGCGGCTGGAGCGCGACGAGCAGAACCGGCGCGGGGTGCTCAAGGGCGCCGGCCAGGACTCGCTGAGCAACTCCAAGGCGGCCGGCGACATCACCTACGTGCTCAAGGCCGTCTCGCCGGCCGAGACCGAGGTGCTGATCGACCTGCAGTACTCCCTGCAGGGCCCGCTCGCGCAGTTTTCCCGCTCGGGCCTGGTGCGCGATTTCGTGCGGCGCATGATGGCGGACTTCGGCAAGAACGTCACCCGCAGGATGGATCCGTCGCTCTCGGAGAGCGAGCGGAGCAAGGCGGCGACCATGAACCCGGTGGCCATGATGCTCGGCGTGATGTGGGAACGCGTGAAGCGCCTGTTCGGCGCGGGCGGGGATTGAGGCGGGCGGCCGCGCCGGCGCGGCCGGCCAAGGCAAAAAGCCCAATGCAAAAAGCCCGTACGGGGTGAACCGTACGGGCTTTGGGAATCTGGTTGCGGGGGCAGGACTTGAACCTGCGACCTTCGGGTTATGAGCCCGACGAGCTGCCAACTGCTCCACCCCGCGAAACGAAATATACCCGGATCGGGGCGTAATGGAAAGTCCTCATTGGATTTTCTTTTTTCGTCGCAGGTGGGAGTGGGGCGTGAATTCAGCCGTTCCAGCGCGCAAAGATCCCGAAACGCCCGGCATCTGCGCGGTACGAAGTGGGAAAAACCGCATTCGCGGTCAACGTCGAGGCGTGCGGGGAAGCGCCCGGCCGCTGCTGCGCAGGCAAAATGCCGCCGGCTCAGGGGCCGCAAGGCGCTCACAAGAGGCACCAAGCGGCCATAGGCGGCCACAAGCGGCCACAAAGGATCGCAGGATCCCCACTCGCGCAGGGAACGCAGACTTAGCCGGTGCTGCCGTCCGCCTTCTGTACGGGCGCCAGCGTGAACCGGGCCGACAGGTCGGCTTCCCCGCTGAGCGGATCCTGGGGTTGGACGATGCCCTTGGTGCTGAGCTTGGTCAGCGTGCGCGCGGCCTGGATCGGGCTTACGCCCGCGGCCTTGGCGACCTGATATGCATCCATCGGGGTGCCCGTTTTCTGCAGGGCGTCGATTACTGCCTGTCGGGTGTCGTGATTGTTGTTCATTTCCGGGCGCGGGTTGGATTTGCTCAGACTAGACGGACTGAGGCGCGCGCGCAAGCCCGGGTTCTCGCCAATCCCGCCGGTGCCGTCGCTGTTTTATGCCGGCCTGCGCGGCTGCGCGCCGCGCGGCGCGGTTGCGCCGCCGGCCCGGCACGTCAGAATAGAGGGTCTGACGCAAGATGCACCACAAGCACAATGACGCAAACTCTCCTGCTGATCGACGGCCTGAACATCCTGCGCCGCGTCTACGAGGCCAACCCGGCGCAAGACATCCCGGCCAAGGTCGAGGGCGCCGTGATCTCGGCGCTGGCCTCGTTCCGGCGCGCGCTCACCGAGTGCCGCACCACGCATGCGCTGGCTGCCTTCGACGCCGGCGGCAAGACCTGGCGCCACGATCTGTACCCGCAGTACCGCCAGCACCGCAAGCCCATGGATCCCGAACTGGCCGAGGTGATTCCCGATTTCCGCCTGACGCTGACCGAGGTGCTGGGCCTGCAGACCGTCGCCATCGACGGCTACGAGGCCGACGACATCATCGGCACCGCCTACTACCGCTGGATTGCCGCCAAGGACGGCGCGGCGATTCCCGTGAGCACCGACAAGGACGTGCTCCAGCTCATCGCCGACGGCGCCGTCGTGCGCAACCACTTCGCCACCGCGAAGAACGGCGAGCGGTCCTGGTTCGACGAGACCTACGTGATGGACAAGTTCGGCGTGGCCAGCCACCAGCTGGCGGACTATCTTGCCCTGCTGGGTGACAGTTCGGACGATATCCCCGGCATCAGCAAGATCGGCGCCAAGACCGCCGCCCGGCTCCTGGTGCAGTACGGCGACCTCGAAGGCGTGCTTGCCAACGCGGGCGAGGAGAAGGGCGTGATCGGCAAGAACCTGGCGGAACAGGCCCATCTCGCGCGCCTGTCGCGCCAGTTGCTTTCGCTCAGGACCGATGCGCAGCTCGGGCTCACATGGAACATGCTGCGGCTGCCCGAGCAGGCCTAGCGGCGATGCCGCGACGTGGCTCCCGCATGCCCTGCGCACGCCTTGCGCATGCCGTGCCCGCGGCCTCGCCTAGTCGAGCGCGGGCAGCATCTTGGCCGGGTTGAGCAGGTTCTTGGGGTCGAGCGCGCGCTTGACCTGCCACATCAGCTCCAGCTCCACCGGCGACTTGTAGCGCTTCAGGTCGTCGCGCTTGGCCACGCCGATGCCGTGCTCGGCGGAGATCGAGCCATGTTCGGCGTGCGCCAGCGAGTCCACCGCCTCGGTGATGGGCGCATACCACCGGCCAAGGAAATCCGCCGCACTGGTGTCCCTGGGCCGCAGCGGGTTGAAGTGCACGTTGCCGTCGCCCATATGGCCGTAGATCACCATGCGCGCGGCCGGCTCGAGCGCCAGCACCCTGGCCGACGCCTCGCCGATAAAGGCGGCGATGCGCGACAGCGGCACCGAGACATCGCACTTGATGCTGCCGCCGGTGCGGGTCTGCGCGTCCGAGATTTCCTCGCGGATGCGCCAGAAGGACTGCGCATCCGCCACGCTGGCGGCCACTGCCGCGTCCTGCACCAGTTGCTGCTCCAGCCCGGCTTCCAGGATTTCCATCAGGGTGGCATCCAGGCTTTCGCTGCTGCCGCCGGAGGTCAGCTCGATCAGGACCATCCAGGCCGGTTGGCCGGACAGCGGCGAGGCCACGTCGCCCAGGTATTCCAGCACCAGCTCGAGCGCCGGCGCGGAGATCAGCTCGAAGGCGGTGACAGCCTGGCCGCCATGCTGCTTGGCCAGGCCCAGCAGCCGCACCGCGGCCTCCGGGTCCGTCACCGCCACCAGGGCCACGGCGCTGGCGCGCGGCAGCGGCATCAGCTTGAGCACGGCGGCCGTGATGATGCCGAGGGTGCCTTCCGAGCCGATGAAAAGCTGCTTGAGGTCGTAGCCGGTATTGTCCTTGCGCAGCCCGCGCAGGGACGAATAGATGCGGCCATCGGGCAGCACCGCCTCGATGCCCAGCACCAGGTCGCGCATATTGCCGTAGCGCAGCACGGCGGTGCCGCCCGCGTTGGTGGCCAGGTTGCCGCCGATCTGGCACGAGCCCTCGGAGCCGATGCGCAGCGGAAACAGGCGTTGTTCCTGCTCGGCGGTGGTGCGCGCCGCGTTGAGCGTCACGCCGGCCTGCACGGTCATGGTGTCGTTGACGGTGTCCACCGCCAGCACGCGGTTCATGCGCGCCAGGCTGAGCACCACGGCGCTGCCGCTGGCGTCCGGCACCGCGCCGCCCATCAGCGAGGTGTTGCCGCCCTGCGGCACCACCGGCACGTCGTGCGCGTGGCACCACGCCATCACCGCGCTGACCTGCTCGGTGGTGGAGGGCAGCACGACCACCTGGGCCTTGCCGCGATAGAGGCGGCGGTAGTCCGTGACGAAGGCTTCGGTGTCGGCGTCGCCGCTGAGGCAGGCGCCGGCGCCGACGATGGCGCGCATGGCTTCGAGCGTGGTTGCGGGGCTGTGGTCGGGGGTGGTGGCAGGCATGTCGGTGTGTGGCGTGGCCAGGAGGGCAGGCGCGGCGCGCGCGCGGGTGTCGCGCGCGGCCGGGCGCTCAGGAGAGCGGAGAGCGGAGGTTGAGCGGGAAATGAGCCGGTTGGCGGGCGGCGTTCAGTAGGCTGCCGAAGGGCCGGCGGCCGGCGCCGCGGCGGAACCGATGAATTCCGCGGCCAGGCGGCGCGCCGCGCCGGCATAGAGCATCACGTCCACGCCGGTGGCCACGAAGGTGCAGCCCAGCTCCAGGTAGCGCCGGGCCAGGCTGGTGTCGGAGGTCAGCGTGCCGGCGGCCTTGCCACTGGCGACGATGGTGCGCATGGCGCCCTCGATGGCGGCCTGCACCTCGGGATGGCCCGGGTTGCCGCGGTGGCCCATCGACGCGGCCAGGTCGGCCGGGCCGATGAACACGCCGTCCACGCCGTCCACCGCGCAGATGGCTGGCAGGTTCTTCAGCGCGGTCACGGTCTCGGCCTGCACCAGCAGGCAGATCTCATCGTCGGCCACCGCCAGGTAGTCGGTGCGCGCGCTCCAGCGCGAGGCCCGGGCGATCGCGCTGCCCACGCCGCGCACGCCCTGCGGCGGATAACGCGTGGCAGCCACCATGGCGGCCGCCTGCTCGGCGGTATCCACCATCGGCACCAGCAGGCTCTTGGCGCCGATATCGAGCAACTGCTTGATCAGCGGCACTTCGCCCGCCACCGCGCGCACCACGGGCTGGGAGGGATAGGGCGCGATCGCCTGCAGCGCATGCAGCATGTCGCCCAGCTCGTTGGGCGCGTGCTCGCCGTCGACCAGCAGCCAGTCGAAGCCGGCCGTGGCCGAGACTTCGGCCAGGTAGGGCGATGCCATCGACAGCCACAGGCCGATCTGGGGCTTGCCGGCCGCGAGCGCGGCCTTGAAGGGGTTGTTTGCGGGCATGATGTTCCGGATGGTGTTGGTCGGGTTGCGGCGGTGGGTGGCCTGAAGTTTAGCGCGCCTCTCAGCCCAACTGGCCCTGGCAGATGTATTTGGTGTGCATGTAGTCATCCAGCCCGTGGCGCGATCCCTCGCGGCCGTAGCCCGATTCCTTCACGCCGCCGAACGGCGCCGCCTCGGAGGCAATGGCGCCTTCGTTGACGCCGACGATGCCGGTCTCCAGCGCCTGCGCCACGCGCCAGATGCGGCGCACGTCGCTGGAGTAGAAGTAGGCCGCCAGGCCGAACGGCGTGTCGTTGGCGTCGCGCACCACTTCGTCTTCGTGCGTGAAGCGGAACACGGCGGCCACCGGGCCGAAGGTCTCCTCGCTGGACAGGGCCATGTGCGGGGTGGCGTGGGTGAGCACGGTGGGCGCGTAGTAGTGCGGGCCGTCGTTGCGGCGCACGCGTTCGCCGCCGACCACCAGGCGCGCGCCCTTGGCGACGGCGTCTTCCACGTGGCGGGCGATCTTCTCCACCGCGCGGGCATTGATCATGGGGCCGATCTGGGCCGCTTCCTCGGTGGCCGGGCCCACGTGCAGCGCCGCCACGCGCAGCGCCAGCCGCTCGACGAAATCGTCGTGCACGCCGGCCTGCACGTAGACCCGGTTCGGACACACGCAGGTCTGGCCGCCGTTGCGGAACTTGGACGCCATCAGGCCGTCGACCGCGGCATCGAGGTCGGCATCGTCGAACACGATAAAGGGCGCGTTGCCGCCCAGCTCCAGCGAGAGCTTCTTGAGCGTGCCGGCGGATTCGCGCGCGAGGTGCTTGCCTACCGGCGTGGAGCCGGTGAAGGTGATCTTGCGCACGCGGCTGTCGGCCAGCCAGCTGTCCACCACCGCCGGCGTGCCTTCGCGCGAGGCGGTGACGATATTCAGCACGCCCGCGGGGAAGCCCGCCAGCTCGGCCAGGTAGACCAGCGCCAGCGCGGTCAGCGGCGTGTCCTCCGCCGGCTTGGCCACCACCGTGCAGCCGGCGGCCAGCGCCGGCGCGATCTTGCGCGCGATCATGGCCAGCGGGAAATTCCACGGCGTGATCGCCGCCACCACGCCGACCGGCTCCCTGAGCACCAGCATCTTGCGCCCGGGCACGGCCTCGGCCACGATCTCGCCGCTGATGCGGGTGGCTTCCTCCGCAAACCACTCCACATAGGACGCGCCATACAGCACTTCGCCGCGGCTCTCCTGCAGAGGCTTGCCTTGCTCACTGGAGATGATGCTTGCCAGGTCGTCGCGGTGCTCGAGGATCAGCGCGTGCCAGCGCTTGATCAGTTGCGCCCGCTCGCGCGCCGGGCGGCGGCTCCAGGCCGGGAAGGCGGCATGCGCGGCATCGGCGGCGCGCGCCGCGTCGGCGGCGGTGCTGTCGGGCACGCAGGCGAAGGCGGCGCCGGTGGCCGGGTTACGGACGTCGAAGCGCTGGCCGGCATCGCTGGCGCACCATGCGCCCTGGATGAAGTTGCCGGTGCGCAGCAGCGCGGGATAGGACAGGGGAAGCGAGGTCATGGGCTTGCCGGGATTCAGGGGTTGTTCGGGTTTGGCGCGCGTTTGGGCGGGGACTCAGCTGACGATGCCCAGGTGCCAGGGCACGAACTCGTTGTCGCCCAGGCCCAGCGCTTCGCTCTTGGTTGCCTCGCCCGAGGCGGCCCGCAGGATATGCTCGAAGATCCGCTGGCCCATCTCGGCCACGCTCAGCTCGCCGTCCAGCACCAGCCCGCAGTTGATGTCCATGTCGCCTTCCAGGCGCGTGTACATCGGCGTGTTGCTGGCCAGCTTGATGGTGGGCGCTGGCTTGGAGCCGAACATGGAGCCGCGCCCCGTGGTGAAGCAGATCAGGTTGGCGCCGCTGGCGATCTGGCCGGTGGCGGCCACCGGGTCGTAGCCGGGCGAGTCCATGAAGACAAAGCCCGCCTGGTCGATGGGCTCGGCGTATTCGTAGACGGCCTGCAGCGGCGTGGTGCCGCCCTTCATGGCCGAACCCAGCGATTTCTCGAAGATGTTCGCCAGCCCGCCCTGCTGGTTGCCGTGGCCCACCACGCCGTTGAACTGCGCGTTTTGCCCGGCGGTGTAGCGCTCCCACCAGGCCAGGCGGTCGAGCAGCTTCTGGCCCACCTCCGGGGTTACCGCGCGGCGCGTGAGCATGTACTCGACGCCATGGATTTCCGGGGTCTCGGACAAGATGGCGGTGCCGCCGTGGCGCACCAGGATGTCCATCGCCGCGCCCAGCGCCGGATTGGCGCTGATGCCTGAGAAGCCGTCCGAGCCGCCGCACTCCAGGCCGATCTTCAGGTGGCTGGCCGGCACCGGCTGGCGCACCGCGGCGTTGGCTTCGGGCAGCATTTCCTCGATGGCGCGGATGCCCGCCTGGATGGTGGCGAGCGTGCCGCCGACTTCCTGCATGACCATGGTGCGCACGTGGCTGCCGGGCACCAGGCCCTGCGATTCCACCAGCGCCGCCACCTGGTTGCGCTCGCAGCCCAGTCCGACGATCAGCACGCCGGCCAGGTTGGGGTGGCGCGCATAGCCCGCCAGCGTGCGGCGCAGCACGTCGAAGTGTTCGCTGGGCGACGACATGCCGCAGCCGCTGCTCTGCGCGAAGGCCGCCACGCCGTCCACGTTGGGATAGGCCGCCATGCGCTGCGGCGTGAAATGGTCGGCGATATGCCGGATCACCGTGGCCGAGCAGTTCACCGAAGACAGGATGCCGATGAAATTGCGCGTGCCCACGCGGCCGTCGGGCCGCACGAAGCCCATGAAGGTGGCGCGCTCGGCCTCGGGCACGTAATCCACCGGCCGCACGTCCTCGCAGAAGGCCGGGTCGCGGTAGAAGTCCACCAGCGCCAGGTTGTGCGAATGCACGTGGTCGCCGGCCTCGATATCGCGCGCGGCCACGCCGATCACGGTATCGAACTTGCGTATCTGCGTGCCCTTGGCGATCGCGCAGGCGGCGATCTTGTGCCCGGCCGGCACCTGGGCGCGCACGCGCAGTCCCAGCCCGGGCAGGCTCTGGCCAAGCGCGAGCGCATCGCGGGCAATCAGCACGTTGTCGTTCGCGTGCAGGCGGATCAGGCAGCCGGGGGCTGCGGGCGTGGCGGGCGTGGCGGGGGCGGCAGTGTTCACGGGGCGGTCAACCTTGTTGCAGCAGTTCTTTGAGCTTGAGGCGCTGGATCAGGTGGGTCTCCTGTTCGTACACCGTGCTGACGTAGCGCTTGTATTCCGGGCCGTCCAGGTACATCACGGGCGCGTCGATGCGCGCCGCCACCTGCTGGAATTCCTTGCTGGCCACGGCCTGGCGGAACGCATCGCGCAGCGTCTTCTCGATGGCCGGGTCCAGTCCCACCGGCGCGCCGATGCCGTTGGGCGCTTCCACCACCACGTTGTAGCCAAGCTCCTTGAGCGTGGGCGTGTCCTTGAAGCGGGGCGTGCGCTGGGCACCCCAGGTGGCCAGCAGGCGCAGCTTGCCGGCTTCCACGTGCGGCGCCCACGAGCTGGAATCGGCCAGCAGGTCGACCTGCCCGGCCAGCACATCCTGCAGGGCCTGCGCGCCACCCTTGTAGGCGATCGCATTGAAACGGATGCCCGCGGCCTGCGCGAACTCTTCCATGCCCACGTGGGTGGCGCCGCCGATGCCGGCATGCGCGTAGGTGAGCTTGCCGGGGTGCGCCTTGGCCTCGGCCACGACTTCGCCGAGCGACTTGAAGCGCGAACCCGCCGGCACCGCGATGCCGAAGGTCTGGCCGGAGGTGCGCGCCAGGTAGGTCAGCTCGCTGCGCGGGTCCATCTGCAGCATGCCGAGCTGCGAGAAGCGCGTCACCGAGATCGGCACCTGGCCGATGGTGTAGCCGTCCGGCTTCGCGCGCGCCAGTGCCTTGGTGCCGATCATGCCCGAGGCGCCGGCGCGGTTCTCCACCACGATCGACTGCTTGAGCACGACCGAAGCCACCTGGCACAGCGCGCGCATGGACTGGTCGGCCGTGCCGCCCACGGGCCACGGGCAGATGAAGGTGATCGGCCGCTCCGGGTACGCGGCGGCCCGGGCCAGGGCCGGCAGCAGCAGGCCGGCGCCCGAGACCGAGGCAGCGGTGGCAGCGGCGCCGCCGATGAGCAGGCGGCGGCGTCCGGGATTGAAGCCGTGGGGTGCGGTCATGTGTCGTCCTCGCAGGTCGTTATAGGTGTCGTGGGCCGGATGGATCGCGCAGCAACGGTTGCGCATCGGCGAGGCCCGATTGTGGGGGTCCGCTTCATAACAATCCAATCAAAGATCGGAATGGCTTCATAACCTGAAAGTTAAGTAGAATCGGTCCATGCCCCAGATCGACCGCGCCCTGCGCTCCAATATCAAGCTGCGCCACCTGCAACTGGTGGTGGCGCTGGACGAGTTCCGCCACCTCGGTCACACCGCCGACTTCCTCTCGGTGAGCCAGCCGGCGGTGTCCAAGATGCTCACCGAAGTGGAGAAGACGCTCGGCCTCACGCTGTTCACGCGTTCCACGCGCGGCACCGAGCCCACGCCGGCGGGCGCATCGCTGGTGCGCTTTGCCCGCTCGGTGCTGGCGCAATACGAGCGCACGCGCGACGAGATCGCCGCGGAGGCCAGCGGCGCCGCCGGCCGCACGCGCGTGGGATCGATGGGCGCCGCGCTGCCGGTGCTGCTGGCGCAGGCCGTGAGCCTGCTCAAGCAGCGCTCGGCACAGGCCACCGTGCTGGTCGAAGAGGGCGACCTGCCGCACCTGCTGCCCAAGCTGCGCCTGAGCGAGCTGGACCTGATCGTGGGCCGGCTCGAGCCTGGCTACGCGGCGCCCGACCTGCTCACCGAAGCGCTCTACAACGAGCCCATGGTGGCGGTGGTACGCAAGGGTCACGCGCTGGCGCGCAAGCGGCGTCCGGGCTGGCCGGACCTGGCCGGCGTGCCGTGCGTGGTGCCGCCGCCGTGGGCATCGCTGCGCGTCAAGATCGAGCAGGAGTTCTACCGCCATGGGCTGCAGCCGCCCACCGACCTGATCGAATCCTCGTCCTACCTGGCCATCAGCACCTTCGTCGGCCAGGGCGAGGCGGTGGGCTTCCTCGCCCGCTCCGTGGCGCGGCAGCTCGAGCGCGAGGAGCGCGTCCACGTCCTGGCCATGGACCTGTCGCTGGAACTGCCGCCGGTCGGCGTGATCACGCTGCGCGAAGGCCGGCCCACGCCCAGCAGCGTCCAGCTGGTGGCGTGCCTGCGCGCGGCCGCGGCGCAACTTGCCGCCTGATATCGCGGCCTCGATAGTCGCCTGCTTCGCGCCTCGCGCGGGCGAATCCGGCCGGACCCGATCGTTCGCCACCCCCTTGCGCGGCGGGCGGAATTGGCTGGCCGGGCGGTTTCCGGAGATTGCGCCGGCGCCACGGATGAGCGCACGGCGGCGAGACTAAGGCTGGCTCGCGGGCGGCCTGACGAACTTGAGCGTCATGCGGTCCGATTCACCGATGGCCTGGAAGGCCGCGCGGTCGCGATCGCCGCCGCGCAAGGTGGGCGGCAGCGACCACACACCGTCGGGGTGGTCGTGGTCGTCGCGCGGGTTGGCGTTGATCTCGCTGCGGCCGGCCAGGGCGAAGCCCGCCGCGCGCGCGTGGTCGATCACGAAATCCTCGGTGACATAGCCGGTGGCGATCATCTGCTCCAGCGACGTGCCCGGCGGGGCGCGGTGCTCCTCCACGCCCAGCACGCCGCCGGGCTTGAGCACCGCATGGAAGGCGCGCAGGCTCTCGTCCAGGTGGCCATCCTTGATCCAGTTGTGGATATTGCGGAAGGTCAGTACCAGGTCGGCGCTGCCGGCCGGGGCGAAATCGCCGGCACTGCGCAGCGGCAGCGTGCCGACCACCACCTTGTCGTAGCTGGCCGGATCGCGCGCCAGCTTTTGCGCGAAGTTCGCCCTCGATTTCATGCTTTCCTCGCTGGCCGGCCCCACCGCGTAGTGCGCGGCGTACAGCTTGCCGTGTTCGCGCAGCGTGGGCGCCAGGATTTCCGTGTACCAGCCGCCACCCGGTGCGATCTCCACCACCGTCTGGCCTGGCTGCAGGCCAAAAAAGCGCAGCGTCTCGCGCGGATGCCGCCAGGCGTCGCGCGCTTTATTGGCCGCGCTGCGCTGCGGGCCGGCAATGGCCGCGGCCAGCGCGGCATCGCCGCCCGCGGCCCCGACGCTGCGGGCGGCAC